>JBIPOX010000167.1:0-4430 GCA_044378785.1 Novosphingobium sp. | reverse complement strand
CTGGCATTTGTCGCGCACGACAATCCCGAGGCGGCATCGGGCGACGCTATCCGGCTGCGAAGCGCTGGACTGCTGGTCAATGTCACCGATCAGCCGGACCTGTGCGATTTCGTCGTTCCCTCTGTGCTCGACCGCGCGCCGGTGCTGATCGCAGTGGGCACTGGCGGCGCTTCGGCGGGCCTGGCCAAGGCGCTGCGGCTGCGGCTCGAGACATTGCTGCCGCAATCGCTCGGCCGGCTGGCCTCGGCGCTGAATGATGCGCGGCCAGGCTTGCGCAAACGCTGGCCCGATCCCGGCGAGCGACGCCGCGCGCTCGATGCGGCGCTGGGCGAGGGCGGCGCGCTCGATCCCTTGCGCGAAGGCAGCGCCGATGCAGTCGATGCCTGGCTCGCAGGCACAGGCGCAAGCGCAGGAAAGGTGGGCGGCGAAATGCTGGTCGAGGTTGTGCTCGCGAGCGATGATCCCGAAGACCTGACCCTGCGTCAGGCCCGCCTGCTGGGTAGCGCCGATGCCTTGTTTCACGAGCCCGGGATCGCGCCCGGTTTGCTTGATCGCGCCCGCGCCGATGCGGTTCGCCGCAAGATAGCGCCCGGAACGCCAGTGCCTGCGCACCCCGGCCTGACCGTAGTGTTGCGCAAGCACGCGGGCGGTTGATCGCGCGCTGCAAGTGGCCCGGTTTGCTTACAATCTTTTAACTTAAGAACCCCCGCCGCTCCGCCCAAAGTGGCCGCGTGCGCAGAGCTCTGCGTACGGAATTGGCGCTCCTGCCACTTGGGGGAATTACCATGAACCTTCCGAAAATCGACATCTCCGCGCTTCCCGATCTCGACACCCTGACCGGCATGTTCGGCTCGCTGGTCGATGCCGCCCGGGTGCAGACCTCGGACGACACGATCGTGATCCTGATCACGTTCCTCTACGAGATCAATCCGACCCGCGGGCTGTTCTGACGGGTAGCCGGAGGGATGATCATCCATCCGGAACTGCGTGCGCTGCGAGCCGACGACGGCCCGCAGCGCGCGGCGCAGGACGCCCTGGTCGCGCGGGTCTCGCTCTGGCGCGAACAGCCGGTCATTGTCGCCTTGATCGATGCGGTGAAGGTCTTTGCCAGCCACGGTTGGGGCGAGACGCCCGCAGTGCTCACCTGCCTGTTTGGCGCGGACGACTCCCCCGCGCGCGAACTCGCCGACGAACTGATCCGGGTTGTTGCAGGCGCGCTGGGCGATAATCCGCTCGGCCATGTCCCGTTCCGCCATTTCGGCGATGACACGATCGCGACGCTGCAATTGGCCAAGGCGGGCGATGCGACGCTGTCGTTGGTTGCCATCGACGGGGCGGGCCTTGCCCGGCGTGCTGCCGCCACCACTGCCGATTTCTCGCCAAGCGAGGTGTGGGAGCGCGTCCTTGCGGGCCATGCGCGCGCCGCCGTGATCGATCGCGGCGTGACTGGGCCCGATCGCGCCGACCTGGCCATGAGCGAAATGATGCTGCGGCCAGGGTCGCTGATCGTGCGCGATGCGCGCTCCCGCCATGTCCGGCTCGACCGGGTAGAGGGTTGCCTCGTCTCGCTGAGGTTGCAGCGGCGTTTGCCCAATGGCGGCGCAACGCGCGAATATGCCCTCGCTGACGGCGCACTGGTTCATCAGGCAGCTGGCAATCCGCAGGACAGCCGAACCGAGCTGATGATGGCCTTGCTGGGCCGCATGGGCCGCACCGACGCCGCGCCGCAGCTAGCCGGGATCGCCTGCGAGCCTGGCAGTGCCGCGCTGCGCTGGCAAGCGCTGCGCGAATGCCTGTCGCTCGACACCGCGACCGGGTTCGACGCGCTGAGCGAAGTGGCTCGCCGCGCCGACGATGAACTCGCTGCTGCTGCAGGCGCGCTGCGCTCGCAACTGGTCGAGGCCTATCCGCAATTGAAAGAGCTAGCCTGATGCCGCGTGTTTTCGACATTCCCCCCGCCGATCCGTGCAGCCTTGCCGAATGCGTCGATGCAATGCGCGCGTGCGGCTTCGATCCGCGCGACGAAGACAGCCTGCTGCATGGCGCGCAGCAAATGCGCAGGCTTGGCGCTAACCGCGAGTTTCTCGGCGACATGCTGGTGGCCGAACTTGCCGCGCGCCACGACAAGGGCGAGGAGCGCAACTTCTATGGGCCGCAGGTGGTGATGCTGGCCCCGCCCGATGGCGGCGACTTCTTCATGCGCGCCAATATCTGGCCGTCGGAAGACGAGTACATGATGCGCGCCAGCGGCGGCGCGAGCTTCGTCTATGGCTTCCCGCACGATCACAACTTCGATTTCCTGACCCTGGGCTACTACGGGCCTGGCTACTGGAGCGACTACTACGAGTACGACTTTGAAAGCGTCGTCGGCTGGCAGGGGGAGCCGGTCGAACTGCGCTTCGTCGAGCGTTCGCGGCTCGAGCAAGGCAAGATCATGCAGTACCGCGCCCACCGCGACGTGCATCGCCAGCTGCCTGCCGACGCGCTGTCGGTCTCGGTCAATATCATGCATGCCGCCGGCGCGCTGGGCTGGATGGACCAGTACAATATCGACGTCGAACGGGGCCGGATCGGCCGGATCGTTTCCAACGGATCGAGCGAGACCTTCATGAGGGTTGCGGTCGGGCTGGGCGGAGCCGAAGCGCTCGACCTAGCCGAGCGGTTCGGTGCGCGCCACCCGAGCGAGCGGATGCGGCTGGCGGCGTGGAGCGCGCTGGCTGCAATTGCCCAGGGCGAGGCTGAGCGCGATGCGGTGTGGCACAGGGCCGAGCGCAGTGGCAGCCGGCTTGTCGCTGCCGAGGCGGGAATGCGGCGAAGGGTGCTAGGGTCAGGACCTATTGATCGCGTGGCCGTGGCTTGAGCCAGAAGGGCGCAGGGCAAGAAGCGAGGGCAGGTGAATAGCGGGACTATTTGCCAATCGAGCGACGAGGCCCTGCGCCCTTCTGGCCAAGTCCTGCGGATGGCACCATGCGGGCGAACTGCCTCGTCAAGCCGCTTATCCGGGGTGCAAGCCCCGCATTGCGCGGCTTTCCTTGCATTGCATCCCGCATGGCTGCCACCACGGCTCATGCGATCAATAGGTCCTGACCCTAGAACACGCTGCCTGACAGCGCGTCGATCGCGCCTTGCAGGATCACCGCCGCCGCTGCCGAATCGATCCGCTCGGCGCGTTTGGCGCGGCTCATGTCCTGGCCGATCAGGCTGCGTTCGGCGTCAGCCGTCGACCAGCGCTCATCCCACAGCAGTACCGGCAGGCCGAGCGCCGCGCCAAGGTTCCTGGCATAGGCGCGGCTCGATTGCGCGCGCGGCCCTTCGCTGGCATCCATGTTGAGCGGCAGGCCAAGCACGATCCCGGCAACGCTGCGCTCCTCGCACAGCGCCTTGAGAACCGCGCTGTCCGCTCCGAACTTGCCGCGCTTGAGCGTCTTTCCGGGCGAGGCAAAGCGCCAGCCTGCATCGCATAGCGCAGTACCCAGGGTTTGCGTTCCGAGGTCAAGCCCGAGCAGCACGCCGCCGCCAGGCAGCGCCGCGCGGAAATCGGCGCGGCTCTCGGTGATCAGGGGGCTGGTTGCCATGCCTTGATGCGCCGCACGAAATCGGCTCGCAGGTTCGCCCAGAACAGCGTGATGTCGAAAACGTGGTAATTGTTGCCGGGCATGACGTAAGGGCCAAGGCCAAGGTCGGGCGGCTCTCCGATCGAGAGGAAGCCGTCCTCGCGGCAGCTTGCGCCGAGCCTGCCAGCCACCAGCCTGCCGGTCTTGCCAGCGATATCGGGCACCAGCGTGCCGAGATTGGCCGAGGCTGGTGCCGAGCCACCTGCCGCGCCGGTGAGCGGATTGGTGCAGACGAATTTGGCGCCTGCGAGCGCCTCGCCGTCAAGGCCTTCGCGCCGCTGCCAGGCCTTGACCAGCATGTCGGGCTCGGCTGGTTCGGCAAGACTGAGCCAACTCACCACGCAGCCGGTCTGGTCCGCGCTGACGCATTGCGGCAGTCCCATGGCCGGCAGATCCTGCTCGATGGCGATGGGCCAACCGATCAGGTAGGCAACTGCCACCCGCCGCGCGAGCGGGGTTCCGGCTATCCGGTCGCGCAACAGGCGGCGCAAATGCAGCGCGCCCTGGCTATGTCCGGCCAGAACGATCGGCTTGTCGGGATCGACCGTTGCAATGAACCGGTCGAAAGCGGCGAGCACGTCGCCATAGGCGAGATCGATGGCCTGGCCGCCTTCGGGCTTGTCGGTAAGGAAAGCGCCGATCGCGGCCTGCCGGTAGCGCGGCGCCCAGATGTCGAAGCTTTTGTTGAAGGGGCTGGCCATGCCGCGCACGAACAGCTCGGCTAGCTGGCGCGATTGGGCATCGTCGGCTGGCGCGTTCCAGGCCTTGCGCTCGAAATAGCTGGTCGGGTGGACGAAGAACACAGGCAACACGAAC
>JBIPOX010000165.1:0-4472 GCA_044378785.1 Novosphingobium sp. | reverse complement strand
TCACCGAGCCGGCAGCCTTTTCCGCCTTTGTGCAGGTTCTGCTGATCGATCTTGTGCTGGCAGGCGACAACGCGATTGTCGTCGGCGCGCTTGCTGCTGGCTTGCCACCCGATCAGCGCCGCAAGGTTATCGTCCTGGGCGTTCTTGCTGCCCTGGTGCTTCGGATCGTTTTCGCGCTCACTGTCACCTGGCTGCTTGGCATTGTCGGGCTAGTGCTGGCGGGCGGTCTGTTGCTGCTGTGGGTGGCGTTCCGGATGTATCGCGACCTGCAGGGCCATCAGGCAGGCGAATCGCCCGGCTCGCCTGAAATCGTCGGCGATGAGCATTCGGGTCTGCCCGCAGGCAAGAGCTTTGCCGCAGCTGCCTGGTCGGTTGCTATTGCCGACGTGTCGATGAGCCTCGACAACGTGCTGGCTGTAGCGGGTGCCGCGCGCGAACATCCCGGCATCCTCATTGTCGGGCTGATCTTCGCGGTCGCGCTGATGGGCGTGGCTGCCAATATCATCGCCAAATATATCGAGCGCTATCGCTGGATCGGCTGGATCGGCCTGGCGGTCATCGTCTATGTCGCGGTCAAGATGATCTACGAGGGCGCGCACGAAGTTGCCCCCTTTGCGGCCTTGGCGATGGGCTGAACGCTAAGGCAGAAGCACCGTCGCGCCAGTGGTCTGGCGCGCTTCGAGGGCGCGATGGGCCTCGGCGGCATCTGCCAGAGCGAAGCGCTGGCCTATGTTGGCTGCGATCACGCCGCGCCGCAGCCGGTCGAACAACCGTCCGGAAAGCTGCGCGAGCATTTCGGGCGTCGCCATGAAATCGGCCAGGGTCGGCCGGGTGACGCGAAGCGAGCCGCCTGCCATCAGTTCGAGCAGCGAAATGGGCGGCACTGCGCCTGACGCATTGCCGAAACTGATCATCATGCCGCGCCGCGCCAGGCAAGCGAGCGAGGCGCTCCACGAATCCTTGCCTACCCCGTCAAAGACCACTGAGACGCCTTGGCCTGCAGTCAGCTCGCGAACCTCGGCTGCGAGCGTGTCGAACGGGCAGGTGAGCACGGCGTCGGTCTCGACAAGCGCGGCTTTCGCAGGCGTGCCGACATGAGCGATGACGCGCAGGCCCATGTCGCGCAGCCAGGCCACCAGCAAGGCACCGGTGCCGCCAGCGGCCGAATGGACCAGCACCGTCTGACCCGCACGCAGCGGTTCGATATCCTCGGCTAGGTAGCAGGCAGTAAAGCCCTTCACCATGGTCGCGGCAGCAGTCTCGAAATCGACGGTGTCAGGCAGACTGACCAGAAGGTTTGCCTTGCATAGCCGGTGCGAGGCATAGCCGCCCATGCCGGAAAGGTAGCCTACCCGGTCGCCAGGGGCGTAACCCTCAACGCCAGCGCCCACGGCAATCACGGTTCCGGCGCTTTCGAGGCCGAGTACCACCGGCGGCGCGGCCTTGTAGAGGCCGGAGCGGAAGTAGGTGTCGATGAAATTGAGGCCGACCGCGGCGGTTTCGAAGACCACTTCACCGGGGCCCGGTTCGGGAACGGTGAAACTCTCGCGCTCGATCGCATCGGGTCCGCCGGTTTCCCGCACGACCATGCGCCAGCCTTGCACGTCCGGCGCGCTCACAGCCGGTTCGCCTTGCGGAAAGTGTCGGGGCGGGCCTGCATCCAGGCACGGGCATAAGGTGTTGCATCGGGATCGGCAAGCAGTTCGCCGGGCTCGAGAAAATGGTAGACCTCGCTCATCGGTCCGGCCCTGGCCGTGTCGGTGCGCAGCCAGTAATCGCGAAACGAGATGTCCCAGGGCCGCTCCAGCCCCATGGCAACGACAATCTCGCGCAGCGAATGCAAGGTATTGGCGTGGAAGCGCGCAACCCGCTCGGCCTTGTCCTCGACCACCAGTCCTTCCTGACGCCATTGCACTTGCGTGGCAACACCGGTGGGGCAATCGCCGGTGTGGCATTTCATCGACTGGATGCAGCCCAGCGAGAACATGAAGGCGCGCGCCGCGTTGCACCAGTCCGCGCCTAGCGCAAAAGCCCGTGCCATGCCTGCGCCGGAATGGATCTTGCCAGCGACGCCGATCTTGACCCGGTCCTTCAGCCCAGTGCCGACCAGCGCGTTGCGCACCAGGATAAGGCCCTCGCGCATCGGCATGCCGACATTGTCGGTCAGCTCCTGCGGGGCGGCTCCGGTTCCGCCCTCGGCACCGTCGATGACCATGAAATCGGGCGTGACGCCGGTTTCAAGCATCGCCTTGACCAGCGCCATTATCTCATGCGGCATGCCGACACAGAGCTTGAAACCGATCGGTTTGCCGCCGGACAGCTCGCGAAGCCGGGCGATGAACTGCATCATCTCGACAGGAGTGGAAAAGGCGGAATGGGCAGCAGGCGAGTTGCAGGTCTGCCAGGGCTCGATGCCACGCGCCTCGGCCACTTCGGGCGTCACCTTGGGTCCTGGCAGCACGCCGCCATGACCCGGCTTTGCGCCCTGGCTGAGCTTAATCTCGATCATCTTGACCTGATCGTCGGCTGCGGTTTCGGCGAATCGGTCAGGATCGAAGCCGCCGCCGTCGGCGCGGCAGCCGAAATAGCCTGAGCCGACTTCCCAGATCAGGTCGCCGCCATGAGCCCGGTGATAGCGGCTGATGCCGCCTTCGCCCGTATCGTGCGCGAACTGGCCCAGCGCCGCGCCCTTGTTGAGCGCTTCGATCGCGCGTGCCGAGAGCGAGCCGAAGCTCATGGCCGAGATGTTAAGCAGCGAGGACTGGTATGGTTGCTTGCAGTCCGGCCCCCCGATAGGCAGCCGCCAGGTCTTGGGAGCCTGCTCAACCGGTGCGATCGAATGGCCGAGCCACTCATATTCCTGAGAATAGACGTCGAGCTCGGTGCCCATCGGATGGGTGTCGATATCGCCCTTGGCGCGCGCGTAGACCAGGCTGCGCTCGTCGATGCTGAAGGGTCGCCCCTCGGTATCGCTTTCGACGATATAGCCGCGCAGGAAGGGGCGAAGATCCTCGAACAGCCAGCGGACCCGCGCGACCAGCGGGTAATTGCGGCGCAGCGCGTGTCCTTTCTGGAAAAAGTCCCATGCGGCCACCGCAGTGAGCGGCAGCAGCGCGATCAGCGCCCAGGCCAGGGGTCGGTAGAGCAGGCAAGCGATCGAGGCCGCAGCCAGCGCGAAGGGCAGCAGGTAGCGCGGCAGGTTGAGCATGGCCTGGCCTAGCCGGTAAACGCGGCGAAATGGCCACCGAGGCTGCGCATCTGGACAATCTCTGACATGGCGACGCTCTCCCGGTTAGACGCACCTTAAAGTCTATAGGCTGCAATCGATTGCCGCAATCTCCGGGAAATCCCTCATGCCGCCAGTCGTTCAGCGGATAGACTTTGCCACTGCCCTGTGCCAGCACAGGCATTCCTCGCGGCGCGGAGAATGGCATGAATATCAACGTTTCGGTCGATTGCACTCCCGAGGAGGCGCGCCGCTTTCTTGGCCTGCCCGACGTCACCAAGGTCAACGAGGCCTATAGCGAGGCGATGGCCAAGGCGATCCAGGGTGCAGGCAGCCTCGAGCAATTGCAGGAAATGGCCAAGACCATCGCGCCAATGGGCCAGTTCGGGCTCAAGCTGTTCCAGCAGATGATGGAAAGCGGTGTCGCGATGAGCGGGATGGGCGGCGGGACGTCCAGGAAGGATTGACGGCCCCGCCCGCAAGCCCTTCCTGAAAGCCCTGCCTGAAAGCCAAGCCTGATGGCGGACACGATCTTTGCCTTGTCGAGCGGTCCGCCGCCTGCTGCCATTGCCGTGCTACGGATCAGCGGGCTGGCTGCTGGTGAAGCGCTGGACGCATTGGCAGGCAAGAAACCCGAACCCGCTCAAGCCCGGTTGCGCAGCCTGAGGGACGTGCAGGGCGCGCTGCTTGATCGCGCGCTGGTGCTGTGGTTTCCTGGCCCCGCCAGCAGCACCGGCGAGGATCTGGCCGAATTGCACCTGCATGGCGGCCGCGCTGTCGTGGCGGCGGTCGAGCAGGCCTTGGCGGCGATGCCCAAGTTGCGCCGCGCAACTGCGGGTGAGTTTACCCGCCGGGCATTTGCCAATGGCCGGATCGACCTTGCCGAGGCGGAGGGCCTGGCTGACCTGCTTGCTGCCGAGACCGAGCTGCAACGGCGCAGCGCTCTGGCGCTGGCGGGCGGGGCGCTGTCGCGGCAGGTCGATGATTGGCGCGAGCGACTGCTCGGATTGTCAGCCCTGATCGAGGCCGCGCTCGATTTTTCGGATGAGGACGATGTTGCTCCGGTTTCGGTCGCATTTTTGCTGGGCCTCGCGGCGTTCGGGCAGGAATTGCGGGACTGGACCTCGCGGCCACGCGCCGAAATGCTGCGCGAAGGCTTCCGGGTGGTGCTCGGCGGGCCTCCAAATAGTGGAAAAAGCACTTTATTCAATGTTTTAGTTGATCAGGAAGCAGCGATCACTTCGCA
>JBIPOX010000163.1:0-4510 GCA_044378785.1 Novosphingobium sp. | reverse complement strand
GGCCATGCACCAGCCGCGCGCGCTCCAGCCGATCGGGCCTTCGGTGGCGATATGGACAAGCTCGGGTGCCCATTGGCCGAGCGCGCGGCGCACCCCGAAACGTGGCGCAACGGCAAGCCGGATCGAGGCATAGCCAGGCATCGGCACGGTGATAAACTGATCGGGGGTTACGAGCCGGATGTCGTGCCCGCGCCGCTCCAGTTCCTCAACGGTTGTCGCTATCGACCGGACCACACCGTTGACCTGGGGAAACCAGGCATCGGTGGCAAGGGCTATCCTCATCCGGCCGGGCTTTCGGCGAGGCCCTTTTCGCGCGTCACCTTGCGTGCCACCTGTTCGGCAGCCGCGCGGCCTGCGACCTCGCTGGCCCAGTCGAGGATCGTCATGCACCCTTGCGCATCCTCGACCAGAGCAGTGCAGCTTTCGACCCAGTCGCCGTCGTTGTAGTAGGTGATGCCCTCGAATTCGCGGATCTCGGCGCAGTGGATGTGGCCGCAGACCACACCGTCCATGCCGCGCGAAAGCGCCTCACGCGCTACTGCCTGTTCGTAGCTGCAAACGAACTGAACTGCGTTCTTGACCCGCTTCTTCATGTAAGCGGAGAGCGACCAGTAGGGCAGCTTGAAGCGGCGGCGCAGGGCATTGAGCGCAATGTTGCTGCGCAGCAGCAGGCCATAGGCGGTGTCGCCGAGGAAGGCGAGCCAGCGGGCATAGAGGACGATGCCGTCGAAGCTGTCGCCATGGACAACCAGCAGCCTGCGCCCGTCGGCAGTGACATGGGTGGCTTCGAGCACCAGCTCGACCCCGCCAAAAGTCAGCCCGGCATAGTCGCGCAGCATCTCGTCGTGATTGCCTGCGACAAACACCACCCGGGTGCCGCGATGCGCCATCTTGAGCACGCGGCGCACTACCTCGTTGTGGGCGTCGGGCCAGTACCAGCCCTTGCGCAGCCGCCAGCCATCGACGATGTCGCCGACCAGATAGAGCGTCTCGCACTCGATCGAGCGAAGGAAATCGACCAGCAGCTCGGCATTGCAGCCGCGCGTGCCAAGGTGAATGTCCGAGATCCAGACGGTACGGTACTTGCGCTTGGGTCGGAACGGTTTCGGGTCTGGCAGATCGAGCCACCTGGGAATGCCGCCGCCGGTAACGAGATTTGCGAGAACCTGTTCCGACAGATCGCTTTTCTGCTCGAGCATGCGCGATGACCCCCGCTCCATGCCCGACGCCTCTATGCACCGCGTGTTGCGCGGCGATGACGTTTGCGTTGCAGTTTGGTTTCAGGCGGGTTCGAGCCGTTCCTGCCGCGCTTCAAGGCCGAGCCGTTCGGCAAGCCGCGCCAGGTTCTTGGTCAGCGAGGCGTTGCACAGCGGTGCGGTCTCCTCGTCGAGGCTGAGCGTGACAAAGCCCCCCCCGGCGCGCAAGCTGCAGCCTGCAAGCGCGCGCGCGCTGCAATTGGTCAGCTTGCGGGCAAAACGCACGGCAAGGCCCCAGCGCACCGCCCATTCGAGCTCGTCCGGGGAAGCGAACCCGCGCAGGTCTGCGGGGATCTCGGTCTGGCCATTGTTGGCGAGCACAGCGATCGCCACCAGCGCGCGGCCACGTGCGTCGAGGCCAATCCAGCGCTTGCGCAGCGCCCAGTCAAGCGCCTCGCCCGCACGGACATTGGGCTCGATGCGCATCGCCGCGAGCGAGAGCAGGGTTGCCGCCAGGGGCAGCGCGGGGCCAATCGCCACGGTCCCCGGCACAATGTCGCCTATCCAGCGCCTGATCGCCTCGGCAGTCTGCGTCTCGACCTCGTAACGCTCAACGAAGGCTGAAATGCCGACGATCATCGGATCCTTGGCGCGTTCCGCTTCGGGCAGGGCGTTGTAGAGCAGCCCCTCGCGCAGGCCCCATGACGAGAACACGATCTGCGCCGGTCTGATCGCGGCGATCAGGGCGGCAAGCAGGGCTGCTGCATGCGGCAGGTTTTCGAGCCGCGAGGAGGCGATGCGTGGCACCGACGCCGTCGGGCCTTCGCTCGCCAGGGCATTGCATATCCCGGTTGCCTCGACAGCCGACAGTTCGAAATCGTGCGGATCGTCGAGCGGCGAGGCCAGCACATGCATGGCGTAGAGCGCCAGCGCCCGCCACGATCCGCCGACGATGTGAAAGCGCTGGCCGCGCCCGAAGGTCCAACCGGCATCGGCCAGCATCTTTTGCACTCGCGTGGCAAAGGCCTTGTCGCCCGGTGCGCGCAACTGGCCGAGCAACAGCGTGCCCAGCGGCAGCGAAATCCCTTCGTGGCAGACATTGTCGGCAATCCGGGTCAGCTCGAGACTGCCGCCGCCCAGGTCTCCTGCGATCCCGAAGGCGCCGGGAAAGGCAGCGACTACCCCCGCTGCGCTGGTGCGGGCTTCCTCCTCGCCAGTGAGCAGCCGCGGAGCAAGACCCAGGGCCTCGACCGCGCGCAGGAAGTGCTGGCCATTGCGGGCATCGCGCACTGCCGCGGTCGCGACGCATTGCACATCGCTGACGCCCGAAAACGAGAGCAGCGCTGCGTAGCGCCGCAAGGCGTCGAGCGCGGTGTCCATCCCCTTGCCGGCCAGCAGCCCGGTTGTGGCGAGATCGCGCCCGAGCCGCGCCATCACTTTCTCGTTGAGCAGCACGTCGGGCGCGCGCGGCGGCCCATTGTAGATGACCAGCCGGACCGTGTTCGAGCCGATGTCGATGATGGCGCGTTTCCCGCTCATGACCTTTGCGACTCGCTTGCTCCTGCTGCGCGTCGCTTATGTCAGACGGTGCCGCGCCGAAGCGAGAGCCGGGGCACCTTTCTTCCACTGGCAAGTGAGGCCCCTCGCCCGGAAAGCGAGGGGTTGGTCATGAAATAGCGGTGCAGGTTGAACGGGCTGTCGGTCGCGCCGACTCGCTGGTAATTGCCGTCCGGCCCAAGCAGCCAGCTTTGCTCGCTATCGAGCAGGTTGGCGAGCATGACCTGTTCGAGCACCTGATCGTGGACGGTGCGATTGAGGATCGGCACCATCAACTCCACGCGCCGGTCGAGATTGCGGGTCATGCCGTCGGCCGAGGTGATGAACACCTTGGCGTGGCGACCCGGCAGGGCCTTGCCATTGGCGAAAGCCCATATCCGGCTGTGTTCGAGAAAGCGGCCGATGATCGACTTGACCATGATGTTTTCCGACATGCCTGGCACGCCGGGCCGCAGGCAGCAGATGCCGCGCACCACCAGCAGGATCTCGACCCCGGCATTGCTGGCTTCGTAGAGTTTCTCGATCAGGCCAGAATCGGAAAGCTGGTTCATCTTGGCCCAGATCGCCGTCGGTTTGCCGGCGTGGGCATTGGCGATCTCGGCGTCGATGCACGCATAAAGCTTGTCGCGCAGGCCGAGCGGCGAGATCGCGAGCAATTCGGTTTCTTTGGGCTCGACGTAACCGGTGATGAAATTGAACAGGCGGCTGGCGTCGCGCCCGGCGCGCGGATCAGCGGTGAAGAAGGAGATATCGGTATAGATGCGCGCTGTCATCGGGTGGTAGTTGCCAGTGCCGAAGTGGCAATAGGTGCGATAGCTGGCTGGCCCAGAGCAGGTTCTGCTCTTCGTCGAAGCGGGCCTTGAGCTCGACCACGGCCGTGACCGACTTGCCTGCCTCGGCAGCCGTGATCAGCGCGGCGATCACTGCCGATTGCTTGCCTGCGCGGTAGAGCGTCTGCTTGATCGCGACGACATCCGGGTCGCTTGCTGCCTGGCGAAGGAAGTCGATCACCACCTCGAAGCTTTCGTAGGGGTGCTGGATGACGATGTCTTTTTCGCCGATGGCAGCGAAGATATCGCCGTTGTGTTCCATGATCCGTTCGGGATAGCGCGGCGTGAACGGCTCGAATTTAAGGTCGGGGCGGTCCTCTTCGACGATTGCCGACAAGCTCGAAAAGTCGATCAGGCCGCCGGTCTTGATGACATTGGCGCGATTGAGGCCAAGGTTTGTGCGCAACAGGTCTTCGGCGTCGGGATCGACGATGCCCTGCAGTTGCAGCACGATCACCATGCCGCGCCGCCGCTGCTGGATCGCGGTGCGGAAATGGCGCACGAGGTCCTCGGCGTCTTCCTCGATTTCGATGTCGCTGTCGCGCAGCACCCGGAACACGCCGTGGCCGCCAACCCGAAAGCCGGGAAACAGCGAGTCGGCGTGGCGTGCCAGCAAGTCCTCGACGCTGATGTAGACCGCCTGATCGCCAGGCACCCGCACGAAGCGTTGCAGCGCCGAGGGGATCAGCACCATCTCCATGACCGGGGCCTCGTCGGCGATCCGGGTCAGCGAGAACATCACGCCCATGCCCTGGTTGGCGACGAAGGGGAACGGGTGCGCCGGATCGATCGCCTGCGGAGTGATGATCGGCATGATGTGTTCGAGAAAATAGTCCTTTAGCCATTGCTCGCGCCTGGCATCGAGCCGTTCCTGATCGATGATGCGGATGCCTGCCTTGCCCAGTGCCTCGCGCAATTCGCGCCAGG
>JBIPOX010000162.1:0-4526 GCA_044378785.1 Novosphingobium sp. | reverse complement strand
CAGGCGTTTCACTTCCTTGAGGGTTTCATCCATGTCCCACAGCGGCAGGATCGCGCAAGGCAGCAGGCGACCGGGCGCATGGGCGCACCACTCGAGCACGTGCCAATCGTTGTAGGCGCGGGTTGCCAGCAATGAGAGCTCGCCTGGATCGTTGATGAAGGTGGCACCGGCAAAGGTCGGGAAAGTCGGGAAATTGACCGATCCGAACACGCCGTTGACATTCATGTCGTCGATCCGCGCAGCCGGATCGTAGCAGCCCTTGCGCATCTGGTCGAAGCGGGTTGGTTCAAGCCCGTATTCCTCAAGCGGACGGCCGACCACAGCGTTCGAACCGCAGGTCGGGTGAATCTTGCCCTTGAAAAACCACGCGTCCTTGCCATTGCGGTTGATCACCCTGGGCGCTTCATCGAGCCGGTCCTTGGGCCAGTGGCGCAGGAAGGCCTCGGGCGGCTCGATGTTGTGATCGTCAACGCTGACGAGGACCATGTCATTCAATTGCATCGCATCTACTCCCGGCTCGCACGCGCCTTGCGGCGAGGCTACATCATTCCTTTAACAGAATTTGACGCGCCGCGATATTGTCTTTGATCTTGATCGGGATCGCCGGGGCGAAGTCATCTGCCAGGCAGATCCTCGTCGTCGATCAGGATGCGCGCCGCTGCGCCGTCGGGATCGTCGAACTGACCGTCGCGCAAGGCCCTCAGGGCTGTTCATTGGTTTGCGTAGCCGTCGGTGCGGCCGCCTCCACGAAATCTTCGCCGCCGCCCAGCGAATGGACATAGGCCGCCAGCATCCTGATCGTCACCGGATCGAGCCGCTCGCCCCAGCTTGGCATCATGCCCATCCGCGGCCTGACGAGCTGCTGCTCGATCTGCCCGCGACTGCCGCCATAGAGCCAGATCGCATCGTTGAGCGCAGGCGCGCCCTGCGCCCGATCACCGCGACCGCCCTCCATGTGGCAGGTCAGGCAATTGTCGGCATAGAGCTGCGCGCCAATCGGATTGCTCCTGGCCTTGCCGCTGAACGAGAGGACCTCATCGACCACTGCGTCCATCTGCGCCGGGCTCCACACCCCGGCAAAGGAAGGCATGATTGTCTGGCGCGTCTGCGCATTGCCTTGCTGGCGGATGCCATGGACCAGCGTGTATTCGATCGCCTTGAGGTCGCCGCCCCACAGCCAGTCGTCGTCGTTGAGGTTGGGATAGCCCGCACCACCTGCCGCGCCAGAACCGTGGCATTGCACACAATTGACCTTGAAGGCAGCACGCCCCCCGGCGACAGCCTGCGCCATCAGCGGGGCATTGTCGGACAGGCGCTCGATCGGCACGCTGGCAAGCTGCGCCCGCAGACCGGCCTGCGCCTGCTCGGCGAGCCGCAGCTCCTCGGCAAGCTGGCCCCGGCTGGTCCAGCCCAGCACGCCCTCGGTGCCCTTTTCCAGCAAGGGCCAGGCGGGATAGGCGATGACATAGCCGATCGAAAAAAGCACCGTGAGGTAGAACGTCCACAGCCACCAGCGCGGCAGCGGCGTATTCAGCTCCTCGATGCCGTCCCATTCGTGACCGACCGTTTCAGTGCCAGTCGGCTCGTCGATGCGCTTATTCTCCATCGTCGGCTTCCTTGAAGATTGATTGTGCCGCAGACCGGTTGTGCTCCCTCGCGCCCGGCCGGAACGGCCAGGCGCACAGCACCAGGAACAGGAACATCATCGCCGCCAGGCCATAGCTGTCGGCAAAGTGGCGCAGGGTCTCGTAGGCGCTCACCGCCCCTTCTCCCGCGCCAGCTCTTCCATCGGCGCGGCGCTGTCGAAATCGACCAGCGTGCCCAGCATCTGCAGGTAGGCGACCAGCGCGTCCATTTCGGTGAGCCGGTTGGGATCGCCATCGAAATCGCGCGCCTGCGCCTTGGGATAGCGCTTGATCAGATCGGCGGTGTCAGCGGCGGGATCGGCCTGCGCGGCAAGGTCCGCGGCGGCCAGTTCCACGTCCTTGGCCTTGTAGGGCACGCCGAGTGAACGCAGCGTGCTCAGCGTCGCCGCCGGATCGCCGACCCGGAGATCGGTTTCGGCCAGGAAGCCGTACTGCGGCATCACGCTCTCAGGCACGACGCTCTGCGGGTTCTTGAGGTGCTGGACGTGCCATTCGTCCGAATAGCGCCCGCCGACCCGCGCCAGGTCCGGCCCGGTCCGTTTGGAGCCCCACTGGAACGGATGGTCGTACATCGATTCGGCGGCGAGCGAGTAGTGGCCGTAGCGCTCCACCTCGTCGCGGAACGGACGGATCATCTGGCTGTGACAGACGTAGCAGCCCTCGCGGATGTAGATGTCGCGGCCCGCCTGCTCGAGCGGGGTGTAGGGCCTGATGCCCTCCACCTTCTCGATCGTGTTGTCGATCCAGAACAGCGGTGCGATCTCGACGATGCCGCCGATTGCGACTGTCGCGAAGGTCGCGAGGGCAAGCAGGGTGACATTGCGCTCAAGCTTCTTGTGCCCGGCGAAAGGTTCTTTTGCGGTCGTGCTCATGGCTTGCGTTTCCTATTCGGCCGCAGCGACGCTGGGGCCGGACGATACGATCGGACGGTCGGCTTCGGGGTTGTATGCCGCGTCGGTCATGGCGGCCTCCTCGCGCAGCTTGCCGGCAAGGGTCATCCACATGTTGTAGACCATGATCGCTGCGCCAGCGATGTAGAGCAGGCCGCCAAAGGCGCGCATCAGGTACATCGGGTGGAGCGCTGCGACGGTATCGGCAAAGCTGTTCACCAGGTAGCCGTCAGCGCCATATTCGCGCCACATCAGGCCCTGGGTGATGCCCGCCACCCACATGCTCGCGGCATAGAAGACGATGCCAAGGGTCGCGAGCCAGAAGTGCCAGTTGATCATTCGCAGCGAGTACATCCGCTGGCGCTGCCAAAGCCGCGGCACCAGGAAGTAGACCGCCGCGAAGGTGATCATGCCGTTCCATCCCAGCGCGCCGGAGTGGACATGGCCGATCGTCCAGTCGGTGTAGTGCGAGAGCGAGTTGACGCTCTTGATCGAGAGCATCGGCCCCTCGAAGGTGCTCATCCCGTAGAAGGCGAGCGCCATCACCATCATCCGGATGATCGGATCGGTGCGCACCTTGTCCCAGGCCCCGTTGAGCGTCATCAGCCCGTTGATCATGCCGCCCCAGCTCGGCATCCACAGCATCACCGAGAACACCATGCCCAGCGTCTGGGCCCAGTCGGGCAGCGCGGTGTAGTGAAGGTGGTGCGGGCCGGCCCAGATATAGAGGAAGATCAGCGACCAGAAGTGGATGATCGACAGACGATAGGAATAGACCGGTCGCTCCGCCTGCTTGGGAACGAAGTAATACATCATCGCCAGAAAGCCTGCGGTCAGGAAAAAGCCGACCGCGTTGTGGCCATACCACCACTGGGTCAGGGCATCCTGCACGCCCGAATAGACGACGTAGCTCTTGGTGCCGAGCAAGCTGACCGGCAAGGCCAGGTTGTTGACGACATGCAGCATCGCGACGGTCACGATGAATGCGAGATAGAACCAGTTGGCGACGTAGATATGCGGTTCACTGCGGCGCAGGAGCGTGCCGACAAACACCGCCAGATAGGCCAGCCAGACAATGGTCAACCACAGATCGACATACCATTCCGGCTCGGCATATTCCTTCGACTGGGTGATCCCGAGCAGATAGCCGGTCGCGGCCAGAACGATGAACAGCTGGTATCCCCAGAACACGAAGCGCGCGAGACCCGGGAATGCCAGGCGGGCACGGCAGGTGCGCTGCACCACGTAAAAGCTGGTGGCGATCAGCGCATTGCCGCCAAAGGCAAAGATCACTGCGCTAATGTGGAGCGGGCGCACCCGTCCGAAATTCAGGTATGGCTCGAAATTGAGCGCCGGATAGGCAAGCTGCAGGGCGATGAAGACCCCGGCGAGAAAGCCCGCCATGCCCCAGAACATCGTCGCCAGCACGCCCCAGCGCACCGGGTCGTCGTCGTAGCGCGACGGAGCGACGCCACGGAGCGTCGGGGATCTTGAAGAACCCGCGCGCAACTCCGCCCGGATCATAGCGAGTCGCGCTCATCACCAGCAGCACGAAGGCTACCAGCGCGACAATCGTCGCATGCGCCGCGAACCCGGCATCGCCACTCGATGCGCTCGCCATGATCGCAAGCACAAGTACGACAAACCACAAGGCAATCCTGCCCAGCGACGCTTCAGCCTGCATCGGAACAACCCCCTTTGGAACTATGCTGTCGGGCTAAAGGAGTCGCAGGCAGCCAACATTGATCGAGCGCAATTTGCGCAAGAATTATGCTGCGGGCGCGAAATGATTGGCGCGCGCCAGCAATTCGGCGGCATCGAGCAGTTCGACCCGTGCCCGGCATGGCGTGGCGATGAGGCCCTCGCGGCGCATCTCGCTGATCTGTCGGCTGATCGTCTCGATGGTCAGGCCGAGGCAATCGCTGAGGTCGCGGCGCGACATCGGCAGGTCGAGCACCAGCGCACCATCGGCTTCGCGCCGGGCATGGCG
>JBIPOX010000158.1:0-4578 GCA_044378785.1 Novosphingobium sp. | reverse complement strand
CCGGTGATCCATGTGCTCGACGCCAGCCGCGCGGTCGGGGTTGCTTCGCAATTGCTCTCGGACACACAGGCTGACGGCTTCAAGCAAGGTGTGGCAGCGGACTATGCGCAAGTGCGTGCGGCACGCGAGGGCAAGGGCCAGTCCGAGCTGCTGCCGCTCGCCGGGGCGCGGGCCAATGGCTTCCTCGCCGACATGGCGCTCAAGCCCGGCGCGCCCGCGCAGCCAGGCCTGCATGTCTTTGCCGACTGGGATCTGGCGGACCTGCGCGAATGCATCGACTGGACACCGTTCTTCCGCGCCTGGGAACTGGCGGGGACCTACCCGGCGATCCTCGATGACGAGGTGGTAGGCGAGAGCGCACGCAACCTGTGGAACGACGCACAGGCAATGCTCGATGCGATCGTGGCGGACAGGTGGTTGACCGCACGCGGGGTCTGCGGCTTTTGGCCTTGCCATCGCGAGGGAGATGATGTGGTGCTCGAAGATGGCACGCTGCTGCCTTTCCTGCGCCAGCAGGTGAAGAAATCGAGGGATCGGGCGAACTTCTGCCTCGCCGATTTTGTCGACCCTGAAGGCGACTGGATCGGTGGCTTCGCAGTCGGCATCCACGGCATCGAGCCACATCTCGAACGCTTTCAGGCGGCGCACGACGATTACAACGACATCCTGCTCAAAGCGCTGGCGGATCGCTTCGCCGAAGCCTTCGCCGAGCGGCTGCACCAGCATGTCCGGACCGAGCTTTGGGGCTATGCACCGGGCGAGCAACTCACCAACGAGGCGCTGATCCGCGAGGTCTATCGCGGCATCCGCCCCGCGCCAGGCTATCCGGCCTGCCCCGATCATTCGCTCAAGCCGATCCTGTTCGACCTTCTCGATGCGCAGGAGAATACCGGGATCACCCTGACCGAGAGCCAGGCGATGCTGCCGACCGCAGCGGTCTCGGGCTTCTATTTCGGCCACCCCGACAGCCAGTACTTCGGCGTGGCGCGGATCGGCCGCGACCAGCTTGCCGACTATGCCGCGCGGCGCGGCGAGGACCTTGCAGCGATGGAGCGTTGGCTGCGGCCCAATCTCGATTGACCGGCACGGCCTGCTGTTGCACGCTCTGCCTCAAAGACATTGGGGAGAGCAGAGATGGTAGACGGAGCTGATAATGCACTGCGCGTGCCCGAGCGGATCGTGCCGGTGCCCGCCCACGCCAGCGATCAGGCCAAGGCGGTGCTGTCGCAACCTTTCCCGCCCGCCACCCCCTATCCTGCGGTTGACGACAAGGTTGCCTGGAAAGCGGTCATCGCGGAGCGCGAGCAGTTCCTTGCCGCCATGCTCTCAGGCCGGGGCGGCCCTTTCGAGCACACCCTGACCGAATGGCGCGAAGCCGGCGCGCTTGCCTATGACATCCGCCCGGCCGGCTGGAGCGAGGAAGACCGCCGGGTCTACCTCTACATCCACGGCGGCGCGTTGATCATGGGCGCGGGCGAGAACTGCAAGACCATGTCGCTGGCCGCAGCGCGCATCCACAATGTCCGCCTCGTCACTGTCGACTACCGGATGCCGCCCGATCATCCCTATCCCGCCAGCCTCGACGATTGCATGGTGTTCTACCGGGCGCTGCTGCGCGACTATGCCCCGCACCAGATTGTCGTGGGTGGCGGATCGGCGGGCGGCAACCTTGCCGCTGCCCTGATCCTGCGTGCGCGTGACGAGGGCCTGCCGCTGCCTGCCGCTGCAGTGCTGTTGTCGCCCGAGCTGGACCTCACCGAATCGGGTGACAGCCACCAGACCAATGCCGGGCTCGACACGATGGGCAGCCTGATGCAGGCCAACCTGCTCTATGCCGGCGGGCATGACCTCACCGATCCGTATATCTCGCCGCTGTTCGGCGATTTCACCAAGGGCTTTCCGCCCACCTTCCTGTCGACCGGCACCCGCGACCTGTTCCTGTCGAACACGGTGCGGATGCACCGCAAGCTGCGCAATGCCGGGATCCATGCCGAACTGCACATCAAGGAAGCCGCGCCGCACGCCGGGCTTGGCGGTGGCCCGGAGGATCAGGAGATCGACCTGGAGGCGAAAGGCTTTTGCGACGCGCGCTGGGCGGGTCGTTAGACCCGCTGGCCGGGGCGATGTGGCCCGGCTGGGACGCTACTAGGGCCAGGCACCCTACAGCGGATTATCGAGCTCGATGATCTTCTCGTTGCTCATGCGCTGGCCGGTCTTGGTCTTGCGCGGCGCTTCGAAACTGGCGAGCACCGGCTTGTCGCGTCCGTAGATGTCGCCGAAGCTGCGCAGCACGCCGTCGATATCCTGGCCCATGGTGAAATAGGTGAGGTAGACCGGGAAAGTCCGGGTCATCGGCACCTTGGTATACTTGCCCGAGGTCGAGATCGCTGCGGCTTCAGCAGCAGGCAGCCTGGCACCGAGGATCGCCATGGTCATGCCCAGCTCAACCGCGCGCTCGGTGCGGATGCAGCCGTGGCTATAGGCGCGCACCTCATGGCTGAAATACTGCTTGGAGGGCGTATCGTGCAGGTAGATCGCATGCGGATTGGGCATGTCGATTTTCATCAGGCCCAGCGCATTGCCCGGCCCCGGCTGCTGCACGACCGTGATCATGCCGTTCTTGGCCTTGCTCACCTTGTATCCCTGCGCGGCGGCGCGCGCCGGGTTGGCCAGCAACTGCGCGCCTAGCCCCTCGCCCTTGACGATCGATTGCGGCACCGTCCAGGTCGGGTTGAAGACCACTGCGGTCACGGTCTCGGCCAGCTGCGGCGTGGCGCTGCGCCCTGGCTTGCCAACCACGGTACGATAGGTGCGGATGTTCTTGCCCTTGACCGCCAGGCGCAACTGGAACTCAGGGACATTGGTGAGCAGGTAAACCTCGCCGAGATCCCGGTGCAGCCAGCGCCAGCGGTCCATATTGGCGCGGATCATCGCCCGGCGCGCCAACTGGTCACGCCCGGTGGCGGCCAGCGCGGCCTTGAGCACGGCGTAATCGGCGTGGGCAGGGGCGAGCGAGGCGAGCACCCCAGTCACGTCGCGGCGGGCAAGCGCATCGGCCATCAGCCGGGTAGTGGGCATGTCGTCCTGATCGGAATCGATGACGAACCACTGCAAGCGCGCGCTCATCGGCGTGCGCCCGTCGCGCAGGTCCTCGGCCAGCCAGGTGAAGGAACGCGCCGCTGCCTCGTCGAGTTCGGGCCCCTCGCCCTTGGCCAGGGCGGCACGCAACAGGTCGGGCCGGTAATCGACGGGAAACAGGCCCTCTGCCTCGATCCCGTCGATCGCGGCAAGCAATGCGGTGACATCGGTGCGGGTCCAGCGCAGGACGGCGGGGAGCACCGGCTGGACAGCGGCCGGCAACGCGGCTGGTTGCGATGCGACCGTTGGCGAAGCGGCCCTTTGCGAAACTACCGGGGCTGTTACAGCCGGTCTCGTCGCGACATCGATCGCATTGGGCGCAGCAGCGGGAGCGTTCTGGGCGAAAGCCGGCAGCACGGCGAGGGCGGCAAGCCCTGCTCCGCAGATCGCTTGTGCCAGGACTTTCGTCGTCGCTCTCATCGCCTGTCCCGTTCCTGATCCGCGCCTTGCGCTGGCCCCGATTAATGCTTGGCCAAGGCTTAGACCAAGATGAATCGCTTGCCTCGCATCATGTAGCGCGCGACAGGCCAGATTGCCATGTCCGCACCGCATCCTGTCAACCCCATATTGCCCGTTGCGGTCGCGATAGCTGGGATCGCGGTGTTCAGCGCGATGGACGCAGTGATGAAGGGTGCGGCGCTTGCTGCCGGAGTCTATACCGCCGTCTTCCTGCGCAATGCGATCGCAGCCGCGATGATGGCACCGGTATGGCTTGCAGTGGGTCGGCCGCTTTCGGGCCGCGCGGCAATCATTGTCCATATCCAGCGCGCGGTCGTCACCAGCGGCATGGCGATCCTGTTCTTCCATGCGCTCACCCTGCTGCCATTGGCCGAAGCCATCGCGCTGTCGTTTATCGCGCCGCTGATCGCGCTTTATCTGGCAGTGCCGATGCTCGGCGAGACGATCAGGCCCTCTGCGGTCCTCGCCTCGCTGGTCGGGATCGCTGGGGTCGTAGTGATCGTGGCGGCACGGCTGCACGGCGACGATGGGTTCTCCGGGTCGCTCGAGGGGATCGCCGCGCTGCTCACCTCGGCGGCGCTCTATGCGGTCAATCTTGTGCTGCAGCGCAGGCAAGCACTGCTTGCCGGGCCAGTCGAGATCGCGCTGTCGCAGAATCTGATCATGGGCCTGATCCTCTCGCTCGCCGCGCCCTGGCTCCTGGACTGGCCCGAACCGGCTGCGCTCGGGCTGATCGCGCTGGCCTCATTGCTGGCAATCGGCGCATTGCTCTTGCTGTCGTGGGCCTATGCCCGCGCCGAAGCGCAGGCGCTGGTCCCGGTCGAATATACCGGTTTCCTGTGGGCAGCGGTGCTGGGCTGGGCCTGGTTCGACGAGCCGCTGGGCGCAGCGACCGTGGCAGGCACCGTGCTGATCGTGATCGGAAGCTGGATCGCGGCGCGCCCGCAAGCCGGATAGACGCCTCGACCCTTGACCTGAAGG
>JBIPOX010000157.1:0-4585 GCA_044378785.1 Novosphingobium sp. | reverse complement strand
CTGGATTTCGCCCGGACAAGTCGCCACCCTGGTCAGGAACGGCACGGTAATGCCGCCCAGCGCGACCAGCTGCGTGATCCCTGCCGAGGTCAACCGCGCCGCAGCCGACTTCAAGGTCGGCACCCTCACCGCATTTGGCCCGGAAGAGAACTTCTCCTATCCGCCGCGCCCGGCAGCAGGTCCGTGGAACCTGCAATGGACCGCAAGGGTCCGGCATCGGTCGATGACCAGCTGGATGAGCGCGCCTGGAATGGGCTCGATGGGGGCGCAGGGCGGAGAACAAAACCCCGAGTGCAAGAAGAAGCGCGGCGGCCTTGGCGGCATCATGGGGGGTGTGCTTGGCGGAGGTGGCGGCGGCGACGGCTGCTGAGAACCCCGGGGGCACCTGTTCGGGGCACCTAGAGCACTTTCCGATCAATCTGGATCGGGAATGTGCGACAAGCCCGCGCGGCGTTTGAGCGTCGCCTTTCCGTTCGCGCCAGCTTGAACGGAAAACGCCCTAAAAGCCTATCTAACAGCGCGCAAAAGCATTCTCGCTGGCATCTCGCGGCGCAACAGGCCATGTGCTCACCATGCAATCCGTGTCGGAAATCACAGGCAAGGTCTATCTGGTCGGCGCTGGTCCGGGCGATCCCGACCTGCTGACGCTGCGCGCCGCGCGGCTGATCATGCAGGCCGAGCTGATTGTCCACGATGGCCTTGTGGCTGAGCAGGTTCTCGCCATGGCCGGACCCAGGGCGCGACTGGTCTCGGTCGCCAAGCGACGCTCGCGCCACACCATGGCACAGGAGGCGATCAACGCGCTGCTGGTCAGCGAGGCGCGCGCAGGCAAGCAGGTAGTGCGCCTGAAGGGCGGCGATCCGTTCATTTTCGGGCGCGGCGGCGAGGAAGTCGAAGCCTGCCGCGCGGCAGGCGTGCCGGTCGAGGTCGTGCCGGGCATTTCCTCGGCGCTGGGCGCGGCGGCCTCGGCGCAGATCCCGCTTACCCATCGCGCCAGTGCCTCGGTGGTCAGCTTCGTGGCCGGCCAGTGTAAGGGCTTGACCGAACAGGACTGGTCGGGCCTTGCCGGCAAGGGCCGCACCCTGGTGATTTTCATGGGCCTGGCGACAGCCGGGCGGATCGCCGACAAGCTGATCGGCGACGGACTTTCGCCCGCGATGCCGGTCGCGGTGATCGAGAACGCGACGCGCGGGGCAATGCGGGTGCTGCGCGCGCCGCTGGCCGGGCTGGGCGATCTGGTCGCCGCGCAGCGGGTGAAAAGCCCGGCGCTGATCGTGGTGGGCGAAGTCGCTGCCGATCCGGCGGGTGAGGACGAATTGCGCGCTTTGGCGCTGGAGGCAATGCAGTGAAAATCGTGACCGGAAACGATCTGAAGAGCGGCCATGTCATCTGGTGGGATGGCGATGGCTGGTCGAAGTTCGTCAATGCCGCTGCCGATGTCGGCGATGCGGGCGAGGCGATCATCGCCCGCGAGGAAGGCGCGCGCCGCGTGTTCGCGGCCTATATCGTCGATGGCGCGCGCGACGCCGACGGCGTGCGGCCTGCCCATATCAAGGAACGCATCCGCGCGCTCGGCCCGACCGTGCGCATGGACCTGTCGCTGAAGCCAGGCGATCCCGACGCCTCAAACTGGGTGATCTGATGTACAAGTACGACCAATATGACCAGGCGATGGTCGATACCCGCGTCGCCGAGTTCCGCGATCAGGTGCGCCGCCGCCTCGACGGCTCGCTGACCGAGGACCAGTTCAGGCCGCTGCGCCTGCAGAACGGGCTCTACCTTCAATTGCACGCCTATATGCTGCGCGTCGCGATCCCCTATGGCACGCTCAGTTCTGCGCAGATGACGATGCTGGGCGACATCGCCGACAAATATGATCGAGGCTATGGCCACTTCACCACCCGCCAGAACATCCAGTACAACTGGATCAAGCTGGAGGAGACGCCCGACATTCTCGCCGACCTTGCCTCGGTCGAGATGCATGCGATCCAGACAAGCGGCAATTGCATCCGCAACATTTCGTCCGACCAGTATGCCGGTGCAGCCGCCGACGAGATCGTCGACCCGCGTCCCTATGCCGAGCTGCTGCGCCAGTGGTCGAGCTTCCACCCCGAATTCCTGACCCTGCCGCGCAAGTTCAAGATCGCGGTGATCGCCAGCGACACCGATCGCGCGGCGATGAAGCTGCACGACATCGGCATTCAGATGGTGCGCAACGCCGCCGGAGCCATCGGCGCGCGGTTCTTTGTCGGCGGCGGCATGGGCCGCACCCCGATGATCGCACCGCTGATCCGCGACTTCGTCCCGCTCGACCAGTTCATCACCTATTCCGAGGCGTGCCTGCGGGTCTACAACCGCTACGGGCGGCGCGACAACAAGTACAAGGCGCGCATCAAGATCCTAGTCCACGAGCTGGGCAAGGAGGAATATACCCGCCAGGTCGAGGCAGAGTTCGCCCACCTGCTCGGTCAGGGGATCGAGCCGCCGCTTGCCGAGATCGAGCGAATCAGGACCTATTTCACCGATCCGGCTTTCGAGGCGGGGGCGAGCGACACGCTTGACCTGTCCGATCCCGATTTCCGCCTCTGGGTGGAGCGCAATTGCCATGCCCACAAGGCGCCGGGCTATATCGTTGCGACGATCAGCCTCAAGCCGGTTGGCGGCATTCCAGGCGACGCCACTGGGGACCAGATCCGGCTGATGGCCAGGCTCGCCAAGGACCTCAGCTTTGACGAGCTGCGTGTCACGCATGCCCAGAACATCGTCCTGCCGCATGTCCGCAAGGCCGATCTCTACACGCTGTGGCAGGCGCTCGACGCGGCCGGGCTTGGCACTGCCAACCTCGATACCGTGGGCGACATCATCGCCTGCCCGGGCCTCGACTATTGCAGCCTGGCCAATGCCCGCTCGATCCCGGTGGCGCAGAAGATTTCCGAACGCTTCGGCACTGCCGAACGGCAGGCCGAGATCGGCGAATTGAAGCTCAAGATTTCGGGCTGCATCAATGCCTGCGGCCATCACCATGCTGGCCATATCGGCATCCTCGGCGTCGACAAGAAGGGCGTCGAAAACTACCAGCTGCTGCTCGGCGGCAGCGAGGGCGCGGATACCTCGCTGGGCCAGATCACTGGCCCCGGCTTCGACGAGGATGGCATCGTTGATGCGGTCGAGACGGCAACCCGCGTCTATCTCGAGAACCGCAGCGAAGGCGAACGCTTCCTCGATACCTACCGGCGGATCGGCATGGCCCCGTTCAAGGAGGCGCTCTATGGCTGAGCCGCAATTCCGCTTCCGCGACGACCAGGCCGCTGGCGATCCGGCGGTGACGGTCGATGCCTTCCTCACCCAGACCAACGCCACCGCCGTGCGCATCGAGCCAGGCGATGACGCGCGCGCACTGCTGCCCTTCCTTGACCGGCTTCAGCTGGTCGAGGTCAGCTTCCCGGCCTGGACCGACGGGCGCGGCTATTCCTCGGCCCGGGTGCTGCGCGAGGCTGGCTATGGCGGCGAACTGCGCGCGGTCGGCGACTTAGTGATCGACATGCTCTCGCACCTCAAGCGCTGCGGCTTCGACGCTTTCGCGCCCGAGCGGCTGCTCAATGAGGCAGACGCTGCGGCAGCCTTTGCGCGCTGGGACGATGTCTATCAGGCGACCACCGATGGCCGCGCGCCGATCTGGGCCAAGCGCCATGGCTGAGAAACTGCGCACGGTTGACCGCATCGACACCGGCCCCCGCTTCCGCGAGGCCGACGCGGTACGCCTCAACCGCATGTTCCAGGGTTCCGACACGCAGGAAATGCTCGAAACCCTGCTGCGCGAAAAAATGACCGGCGATGTCGCGATCGTTTCGAGCTTTGGCGCGGAAAGCGCAGTGCTGCTGCATCTCGTCTCGCGGATCGATCCGGCTGTGCCGGTCCTGTTCCTCGAGACTGGCAAGCATTTTGCCGAGACGCTGGCCTATCGCGATCTGCTGGTGGAGCGGCTGGGCCTCACGGACCTGCGCAACCTGACGCCCGATGCCGCTGCCCTGGCCGAGAAGGACGCGACCGGGCTGCGCTGGTCCTACGATCCCGATGGCTGCTGCGAAATCCGCAAGGTGATGCCGCTTGCTGCGGCGCTTGCCGGGTTTGACGCCACGATCACGGGCAGGAAGGCGTTTCAGGCCTCGACCCGGGCCTTGCTGCCGCGCTTCGAGATCGACAGTAGCGACCTGTCCGGTCGGCTCAAGATCAACCCGCTGATCGACTGGAAACCCGAAGGCATCGCCGACTACATGGCGGCGCACGATCTGCCCGCGCATCCGCTGGTCGCGCAAGGCTATCCCTCGATTGGCTGCTCGCCCTGCACCAGCAAGGTCGCCGAGGGCGAAGACCCGCGCTCTGGGCGCTGGAAGGGCTGGGACAAGACCGAGTGCGGCATCCACGTTCCCGTCGGCAATGACAGCGATCTGCCCGAGGGCTACGATCCGGTGTTTTAGGACACCGCCGAGACACCTCAAACCCAGCGGTTATCGCGATACCAGCGCGCCGTCGCCTTGAGGCCCTCGCGGGTCTCGACGCGCGGCTCCCACAATTCGGCAGGCGG
>JBIPOX010000155.1:0-4598 GCA_044378785.1 Novosphingobium sp. | reverse complement strand
AGCAGCAAGCGAGAGGCCACGTCCTACCGTTCATCGCGCGAAGCATCGAGGGCGGCATTGGCCTCGTCCAGGGTTACGCGCTCGCCGCCGGGACGCACGAGCAGTTCACCGCGTCGCACAAGCTTTCCGGGCACCGATGCGACGGGCGGTGTGTAGGCGCGCAGGGCCTCCTCGACGATCTGGGTCGTGCTCATCCCCGTTGCGAGGGACAAAGCGGCGGCGCGATCCCGTGCAAAGGAAGAGCGGACATTCAATTGCGGGGATGCTCTACGGCTCATCCCCGCCAATTAGCGGAACCGGTCTCGTATGGCTAGCCAATCTTGTCGATGTGCTAGCCATTTCGCTTTGCCGACGGTCAGGCCTTGCCTACTTCATCAATGTAACGTGTCCGGTCTTGTTATGCTTCATGGAGCCGCCGGTAAGCACCATGGTGACCGAGCATTGACCTGAAGCGCACCCGGGACCCATATCGGCGACCCGGAAATTGGCGGGAAGCCATTGCTTTTGCTTGGTGGCTCGCGAGCCGACGGCAGCAGTGCTCGCGACATCGGACGACTGGCGCGGACCCGACGCCATGGTGACGCCCTCGCTTGCATAGCAGGCGATAGTCGCTCCGGTGATGTCGAAGCTGTCCGCACCGGCGCGCAGCTTGGCACTGGCGATGTGCTTGCCGCCGCAGACCTTGCGCTGGGCACCCGACATGTTCGCGAACGTCAGCGAAAACGACGACACTTCGTCCAGGCTTGCAGCATAGGCCAGGTCGGCCAGGCCATCACCGTCCAGATCGCCCACCGCGACTTGGACGCCGCTTGCAGAGCGGGCACCCTTGTTGGCCTTGAGGTCATATGTCGTTCTGCTCGCCGCACTGCTTGAGCTTGAGGCATCAGGCGCGCTGCTGCTTGTCGGCTTGTGCAGGCGCCTGCCAGTAGCCTGACCGCTTGCCACGTCGCGCGGGCTCTTCACCGTGGTGCAGGCTCCGCCATCGCAGGCATCGAACGACCAATCGCTCGCAACGGCCTCGCCGTCGATCCCGTCGATCTTGATGAAGTAGTCGCTCTGTGCGGCATAGGCGGCGCTCGACATGGTCATAGCGGCAATCGCAGCGATCATCGTGCTTGTCTTGTTCATCTGCCCTCTCCTTTTTTGTTATGGGGCAGGCTGCGCCCCGGCAGTTGAACGCACGGTGGGTGGATTGTAATACAAGCGCAAGAAAAAGCGTAATGCCCGGATAGCCGCCATGCGGGCCACTTTGTGAAACTTGCGTACGATCAGGCCGAGACGATCAGCCGATAACCGGCGTCGAATTCCTCGAGGTCGAGCAGATGCCGATAACGCGCCTTCCTTGCCTCGATTGACCTATCTGCCGGCCCGGTTCAGCCGCTCGATATGCTCCGGGGCAAGTTCGAGCGTCACTGCCTTGACCAGTTGCGACAATTGATCGAGCGAGGTGGCGCTGGCGATCGGCGCGGCAATACCGGGCTGGGCATTGATCCAGGCGAGCGCGATCTGCGCGTGGCTCGCGCCGGTTTCGGCGGCGAGCTCGTCCATTGCCGCAAGCACTGGCATCCCGCGCTCGAGATAGCCTGCGCGTTGCACACTGGCGGCGCGCGATTTGCCCTCAAGGTCGGCCTGGGTGCGATACTTGCCGGTAAGGAAACCGGCAGCGAGCCCGTAATAGGGCATCGAGGCGATCCCGCGCGCCAGGCACAGGTCTTGCCAGCTGCCCTCGTATTGGCCGCGCTCGACGAGGTTGTATTCGTTTTGCAGCACCGTGTAGGGGGTCAGCCCGCCACTGTGGGCGGCATCGAGCGCTGCGGTCAGCCGCTCGATGGTGAAATTCGATGCGCCAAGCTCGCGCGCCTTGCCTGCGCGTACCAGCACGTCAAATCCCGCCGCAACCTCGGCAAGCGGGGTCTGCGGATCGTCGCGGTGCGCATAGTAGAGGTCGACATAGTCAGTGCGCAGCCGCTCGAGCGAGCCCTCGATCGCCTTGGCGAGCTTGTCGGGCTCGAGATCTCCCGCCGAGCCGAACATCCCGGTCTTGGTGCCGATCAGCATGTCGCCGCGAATGCCCCGGCTTTCCATCCATTCGCCAATGATCGTCTCGGATTCGCCGCCCTTGTTGCCGGGCACGAAGGAAGTGTAACCCTCGGCCGTGTCGATCATTCGCCCGCCTGCCGCAAAGAAGGCATCCAGCACGCGAAAGCTTTCGTCCCGGTCGACTGTCCAGCCGAAGACGTTGCCGCCCAGCACCAGACGGATACCGCCAATCGATGGGTGATTGTCAGCCAGCGAACCTCTCCCGGATTGCGAGCAGCGCGATAGCTGCCTTGGCCGCCTCACCACCCTTGTCCTTTTGCTTGGGATCGGCGCGGACCAGCGCCTGCGCCTCGTCCTCGACCGTGAGGATGCCGTTGCCGATGGCCATGCCATCCATGGTCAGCGCCATGATGCCGCGCGCGCTTTCGCCCGCGACGATCTCGAAGTGATAGGTCTCGCCGCGGATGACCACGCCAATCGCGACATAGCCGTCGTACTGGCCGCTTTCCTCGGCAAGCGCGATGGCGCCCGGAATCTCGAGCGCGCCGGGTACGGTCAGCACCTCGGCCTTGTGACCGGCCGCTTGCAGCGCGGCCCGCGCACCAGCCACCAGCATGTCGTTAAGGTGATCGTAGAAGCGCGCCTCGACGATAAGGAATCTAGCCATGACCCGTTTGTTCCTGTTCAGTCGATCGGCTTCTGGCCGACGATATTGAGGCCATAGCCTTCAAGCGCGACCAGCGAATGCTGGGTATTGGTCAGCAGCACCATGTCCTGGATGCCAAGCTCGGCGAGGATCTGCGCACCCACACCGTAGTCGCGCATGTCGTCCATCTTGGGCACCTTGCCTTGCCGCAGGTCCATCTTCAGGTCGATGACATTGGCCATCGAGTTGACCAGTGGCTTGTTGAGCACGACGATCACGCCGTTGCCTTCCTCGGCGATCAGTTCCATCGAGCGGCTGAGCAGCGTGGCGCGGGTGCCCAGTTCGCCAAAGACATCGGCGAAAATCGCCAGGGTGTGCATGCGCACCAGGGTCGGTACGTCGGGAGTGACCTCGCCCTTTATGAGCACCATTGTCTCGTCGCCGGTCGCGCTGTTGAAATAGACGCGCGAGCGCCACTGTCCGCCCCATTTGCTGTTGAAACTGTACTCGCGCATCATTTCGACCATGCGGTCGTGCTTGCGGCGATAGGCGATGAGATCGCGGATCGTGCCGATCTTGAGATCGTGAATCCGTGCAAAAGTGACGAGGTCGTCCATTCGCGCCATCGAGCCGTCGTCGCGCATGATCTCGCAGATCACGCCCGAAGGATTGAGGCCTGCCAGCCGGGAGATGTCGACTGCTGCTTCGGTGTGGCCAGCGCGGACCAGCACGCCGCCATCGCGCGCGCGCAGCGGGAAGACGTGGCCAGGCGTGACAATGTCGTCCTTGGTCTTGCTGCCATCGATGGCGACGCTGATCGTGCGGGCGCGGTCGCCTGCGGAAATGCCGGTGGTAACGCCCTCGCGCGATTCGATCGAGACAGTGAAAGCGGTCTCGTAAACGGTGCCGTTGTGACGGCTCATCGGCTCCAGCCCGAGCTGGGTGCAGCGATCGGCGGTCAGCGTCAGGCAGATCAGGCCGCGCCCGTGGGTCGCCATGAAGTTGATCGCGGCAGGCGTCGCCATCTGCGCAGGGATCACGAGGTCGCCCTCGTTCTCGCGGTCCTCGTCGTCGACCAGCACGAACATGCGGCCGTTGCGGGCTTCCTCGATGATTTCCTCGATCGGGCAGAGCACCGGGCGCTCGTCATTGGCGAGCAGGAAGCGCTCGAGCTTGCCGAGCGTCTCGGCGGTGGGGTTCCAGTCTACCTCGGTGCAATCGCGCAGGGTGTTGGCATGGAGGCCAGCGGCGCGGGCGAGGCCAGCCCGGGTCATGGTCCCGTCACTGACGAGAGTGCGGACCTTGTCGATCAGATGTTCGCTCATGCGCAGGCAGCTAGACATTGCAATGTGATCACGCAAGTCACGATCACATCATAATTCACATCCAACCATCAACCCTTTGAGAAAATGGGCGGACGTTTTTCCAGAAATGCGTTCACGGCCTCGACGTGGTCCGCCGTTCCGTGCGCGGCGGCCTGCATTGCGGCGGCCATTTCGAGAACGGTGGCCAGCGGCGACTCGCGGCTTTCCCAGAGCAGGCGGCGGGTCATCCGCACCGCATGGGCCGGGTTGGCGGCAATTCGCAGGGCCAGCGAGCGGGCCGTCTCGATCAGTTCGGCATCGGGCACGACCTGCGAGACCAGCCCGCACCGCAATGCTTCGTTTGCGTCGATCATGTCGCCGGTCAGTGCCATTTCCGCCGCTTTCGACCAGCCGACAACGCGCGGCAGAAGCCATGAGCCGCCGTCGCCTGCGATCAGCCCCAGCTTGACGAAGCTTTCGGCAAACTTCGCCGATTCGCCAGCGATCCTGAGGTCGCACATGCACGTCAGGTCGCAGCCCGCGCCGATTGCCGCGCCGTTGACCGCAGCGATCACTGGCACCTCGAGCCTGGCGAAGGCAAGCGGCAG
>JBIPOX010000276.1:0-3064 GCA_044378785.1 Novosphingobium sp. | reverse complement strand
CGGCGACGCCAGTCTGCCCGAGCGGCTGGACTTCATCGCGTTGCCCGGCGGTTTTTCCTACGGCGACTATCTGCGTTCCGGCGCGATGGCCGCACGCAGCCCGATCATGCGGGCAGTCGCCGAAGCGGCTGCGCGCGGGGTTGCGGTGCTGGGGGTATGCAACGGCTTTCAGGTACTGACTGAGACAGGCCTGCTACCCGGCGTGCTGATGCGCAATGCCGGGATTCGGTTCGTCTGCCGCGAGGTTGGCCTTAGGGTCTCTAACAGCCAGTCGCTGTTCACCTCGCGCTACACAGCAAACGAGGAGATCGTGATCCCGGTCGCCCATCACGACGGCAACTACTTTGCCGATGCCGAGACCCTCGACCGGATCGAAGCAGAGGGGCGAGTGGCCTTTTGCTACATCGACGAGCTCAACGGCTCGGCGCGGCAAATCGCTGGCGTGCTGAGCGAGGCAGGCAACGTGCTGGGCATGATGCCGCATCCCGAACGTGCGATCGAAACGGCGCATGGCGGCAGCGACGGACGCCGCCTGTTTGAAAGTGTCATGGAAGCGCTGGCGACAGCCTGAGCGCGATCCGTATCAGGCCGCGGAGCCGGCCTGCAGGTGCGCACCGTGGAACAACTTGAGCGCGTCGGACGCTTCCATCGGACGACCAAAATAGAAGCCCTGGATCTTCTTGCAGCCGAGCTGGCGCACGATTGCCAGTTCCTTTTCGTTCTCGACGCCCTCTGCTGTCGTCGACATGCCAAGGCTGTCGGCCATGGCAACCACAGCGCGGATGATCGCGAGGCTTTCGACATTTCCTGTCGCCGCGCCCTGAACGAACGAACGGTCGATCTTGATTGTCGAGAAACGCAACTTGCGCAGATAACCGAGCGAGGAATAGCCAGTGCCGAAATCGTCGAGCGCGATAGGACAACCCAGCGCCATGACCTGTTCGAGCACGGCGCGGGCCTGATCGGCGTCGCGCAGGAATATGCTTTCGGTCACCTCCAGTTCGAGGCGGCGCGGCTCAAGCCTGCTCGATGACAGCGCGCCGACCACACTTGCAGCGAAGTTGGGATCGAGCAGCTGCTCGCCCGAAACATTGACCGCGACGCGGACGTGCTCGGGCCAGCGGGTCGCTTCGCGGCAGGCCTCGTGCAGCACCCATTCCCCGATCGGGACGATCAGCCGGGTGTCCTCGGCGAGGGGAATGAACTTGGCGGGGCTGATCCGGCCATGCTCCTTGCTGTTCCAGCGCAGCAAGGCCTCGAAGCTGGTGACGCTCTCGGTGTCGGAGACGACAACCGGCTGATAGTTAAGCTCGAACTCGTTGAGTTCGAGCGCCCGGCGCAGCGAGAACTCGAGTTGGCGACGCTCCTCGGCGTGGGCGTGGAGTGCAGGCTCTTAGGTGAAGTGCTCGCCGCCGCCCATGTCCTTGGCGCGATAGAGCGCAAGGTCGGCATTGCGCATCAGCGTTTCGACCGTCGCGCCGTCTCGCGGCCCCACTGCCGAGCCGATGCTGGCACCGACATAGAGCGTGTGGTGGTCCACCTCGTAGGGTTGCGAGAGGCGCTCGATCACGCGCTGGGCAACGCGGCGGACGCGTTCCATGTCCGAGGCATCGCGCACGACAATGGCGAATTCGTCGCCGCCGAGGCGTCCGCACATTTCGTTTTCGGTCATCTGCTCGCGCAGCCGTTCCGAAACGCGCGCAAGCAGCTGGTCGCCAACGAGGTGGCCAAGCGAATCGTTGACCGCCTTGAACCGGTCGAGGTCGATCATCATGAAGGCGCAGCGCGTGCGCCACTTGTCGGCATAGCCCAGAGCATTGCCGAGCGCCTCGTTGAGCATCATGCGGTTGGGCAGGCCGGTCAGCGTGTCATAGCGCGCCATGTGGGCGATCTTGTCAGAGCTTTCGCGCGCTTCGGTGACGTCGGAGCCGACTCCGCGGAAGCCTGCAAAATTGCCGTGCTCGTCCGTTTTTGGCGTACCCGAAAGCTCCCACCAGCGCGGCTCGCTGTTAATCTGGACGCGCACCAACAGGTTCGAGAAGCTCTCCCGGCGCTTGAGCCGTTCGGCCAGGTCGTGCAGGCTTGAGGGGAACTGGCCGGTTTCCCATGCTGGTCCAGCGATCAGTTCTATGATCGGCTTGCCTTCGACGTCCTTTGCGCTCTGGCCAAGTGCGAAGGCGAAGCGCGGAGAAACCGCGCGAACCCGCCGCGAGGTGTCGATCTGCCAAAGCCAGTCGGCCTCGCCCTCCTCGAATTCGCGCAGCAACAGCGAGACGACTTCGTTGCGCTCGATCATTGCCGCTTCGGCGGTTTTGGTCAGGATGAAGCGCCGCGCGTTTTGCACTGCGCCGATCAGCACAGTGATGGTGAAAATGAGCGCGACCGCTGCCATGTCGTATTCGCCGGAGAACAGGAATTGCGTCACGGTTGCGCCGCCCACCGCGACGGTGAGGATCAGCGCGGCCATTGGCACTGCCGGGATCAGGATCGCCTTGGCGGTGATCAGCATGGCCAGCACCGTCCACAGCTTGAGTTGGGTGGTGGTATCGCCAAAAGCCTGGGCAGTGCCAATCGGCAGGACCCAGACCAGGGCATTGGCAATCGAGGCCATGGCCTGCTTGTGAACCTCGTCGGTCGATAAGCGGCGGCGATCCGCATCGATCAGAGTCCGGTCGATCTTGGCCATATAAACGAGCGATCCGGCGAGCGCCAGGATCCACACGCCTATCGCTATGAAAGAGATTGTTCCCAAAAGCAGGAAAATGGTGGCAATCGCCGCCAGAACCTGGACGGTGGTTCGCGCCAGCGTGCCCTGCGACAGGCTGGCATATTGCAGACCGCGAATGCGCAGGTATTCCGCGTCCTTGGCATCGGAAATGCCAAGCACTGCCAGCAAGGACAGCTTGGAGGGCAGGGGGGCCTGGTTGGTGGTATCGGTATTCACCCGCATTGCTTAACCCGACGAAGGTTAGCACCGCGTAAACGCGGCGCTGCCCGATGGCGGTATTTCAGGTGTGCGGCGCGGGTTTATTCGACGGTCACGCTCTTGGCGAGATTGCGCGGC
>JBIPOX010000154.1:0-4611 GCA_044378785.1 Novosphingobium sp. | reverse complement strand
TTCGAACACACGCTTGCCCGACCATGCCAGCCATTCGTCGTGATGGCCGGCAAGCACCCAGTAGACCGCTACGAACGAGCCCGAATCGTAATTGGGCTTGGCCGCGTCGGTTTCCTTGGGAAAGCGCAGGTCCTTTAGGTCGCGGGTCGCCACCCAGCGTGCGCCGGCCATGTTGAACTCGGCTTCCATGCATCCGCCGTAAAAGTGATCGCGCTCGTACCAGCGGTTGAAGGCGACCTCGAAACCCTTGTGCGGTTCGACCAAGGTCAGCAACATCGATCCCGGCTGCACCGGATAGTCTGCGGGTTTGCCCGGCTCGAGCGGATAGGTCATCGGCATTCTCTCCTGATTCGGCGCAATTTGGCGCGCGCGATCAGCACCATAGCAAGGGCGCGCGCGGGCGCAACGATCAGGTGCGCCAGTCGACCGCGCCGCGACCTTGCGCTTCGAGAAAGGCATTGGCCCTGCTGAAATGGCGGCAGCCGAAAAAGCCGGAATGGGCCGAGAACGGACTGGGATGCCGGGCGGTGAGGACAAGATGGTGCGAGCCGGTAAGCCCTTCCACGCGCTGCGCCTTGGCCTGGGCAGGCGAACCCCAGAGCAGGAAAACGCAAGGCTCCTGCTTGGCAGCCACAGCAGCGACAATCGCATCGGTGATCGCTTCCCAGCCGAGGCCCTTGTGCGAATGCGGTTGGCCGCGCTCAACGGTCAGGACATCGTTGAGCAGGAGCACACCCTGGCTGGCCCAGCTTTCAAGATTGCCGTGGTCAGGGGGAGCAAGGCCCAGATCGGCCTCGATTTCCTTGAAGACGTTGACCAGCGAGGGCGGCGGCTTGACCCCGCGCTGCACCGAAAAGCACAGGCCATGGGCCTGGCCGGGCCCGTGATAGGGATCTTGTCCAAGGATGACCGCCCTGACCGCTTCGAGCGGCGTCAAGTCGAGCGCTGCCAGCCGTTGCCCGCGCGGCGGATAGATTTCGGTGCCTTCGGATTCGCGCTGCTTGAGGAAACCGCCCAGCTTGCGGGATTGCGCGTTGGCGAGCACCGGCTCCAGCACCGGGCGCCAGCTTTGCGGAACAGCATCCCCGGCCATCGCTAGCCCCCTGCAAAACCCTTTCGTTCCCGCGCGGATCAGCCTAAGCACTTTGCCGGTATGGCTGTCTACCTTCACGAAGAAGATCTCCCCGAGGGCGTGCTCGGTTCCGGGCCCGTCGCGGTCGATACCGAAACCATGGGCCTTGTCACCGCGCGCGACCGGCTGTGCCTCGTTCAGATTTCGGACGGGAGTGGCGACGAGCATCTGGTGCGTTTCGCGCCGGGCAGCCGGTTTGACGCGCCCAATCTCAAGGCCGTGCTAGGCGACGCCTCACGCGTAAAGCTGTTTCATTTTGCGCGTTTCGATCTGGCCGCGATCGAGCATTATCTGGGGGTTGTCGCAGCGCCGGTATTCTGCACCAAGATCGCCAGCAAGCTGGTGCGCACCTACACCGACCGGCATGGCCTCAAGGATCTGGTTCGCGACCTGCTCGGCAAGGAAATTTCCAAGCAGCAGCAATCGAGCGACTGGGGTTCGGGAGAGCTCAACGAGGCCCAGCGCGACTATGCTGCCTCGGACGTGCGCTACCTGCATGCGCTGCGCACCTTGCTGGCCGAGCGGCTTGAGCGGGAAGGACGCATGGAGTTGGCGCAGGCCTGTTTTGACTTTCTCCCGGCGCGCGCCCGGCTCGACCTGGCCGGCTGGCCAGACCATGACATTTTCAGCCATATGTCTGCCTAGGGCCGAGATGACGGTCGATGCCGAACTGATCCAGGATCGCCGCCGCCGATTCGCGGCGCCGGGCGGATCGCACGACAGGCTGGTGGCTTTCCTCGCCAAGGCGCTGCCCGCCGGTATCGGGCTAGTGGTGGCGATCATGATCCTCTCGCCGCTGAGTCCGCGCGGCGAAATCGGCTTTCTGCTTGACCGTAACGAGGTGGCGATCACCAAGGAGCGACTTGCGGTCGATTCGGCAATGTATCGCGGCAAGGATTCGCACGGCAGGCCGTTTCGCGTCCTGGCTGGCAGTGCGGCCCAGGTATCCGCCGAGACGCCGGTCGTGGAACTCGACGATTTGCAGGCCTTGCTCGAAATGGCCGACGGGCCTGCGCGTATCGAGGCACCGCATGGCAGCTACAACTACCGGGCGGAGCAGATTTCGGTCGATGGGCCAGTGGTCTTTTCTGCGGCCGACGGCTACCGGATGACGACGCAGGACGTGCGCATCGATCTCGATGCGCAGAGCGCTGTCGCTTCGGGCGGAGTGACTGGATCGGTGCCCACCGGGACTTTTTCTGCCGACAGCCTGGTTGCCGATCTGCGGGCGCGCAACGTCAGCCTCCAGGGAAATGCACGTTTGCGCATGGTGCCTGGCCAACTGAGGGTTCCGCGATGATGTCCAGACTGTTTCCGTCCCGCAAAGGCAGGACTGCCCTTTGCGCCCTGCTCGCCCTTGGGCTTGGCACAAGCGCCTGGCAGGCGCTGACCGCGCAGGCGATTTCCGGTCACAATTCCAACGCGCCGGTCGACTACGCCGCTGACCGCATCGAATTGCAGGGTCGGCAGGATCGTGTCGTCCTGTCCGGCAATGTCAGCGTTCGCCAGGGCGATCTGGGCGTGCGTGCAGCGCGCACGATCGTCGATTTCAGCAATGCCGGATCGCTGCAGATCCAGCGGATCACGGCAACCGGCGGCGTCGTCGTCACCCGCAACAACCAGGTTGCCCGCGGCGATGTCGCGATTTACGATTTCAATCGCCGGGTGATTACCATGGTAGGCAATGCAAGCTTGCGCCGGGGCAGCGACACGCTGAATGGCAATCGCTTTGTCATCGATCTCGACAGCGGAGTATCCTCTGCAGAAGGCGGACGGGTTTCGGGTACCTTCGCGGCACCCAAGCGCGATTGACCTTGTGCGGGGCAATGACTGACCGGAGGTCAGGACCCTGGATATCGACAATTTAACCCAATTGGCAATAATGAGGCTTTTTATTTTCCTACTCGGATAATTGTGTCTATCTGCTCGCGGGTTCCCTCTTTCCATACGGAGCCCTCCATGCCCCCAACCAAACCGATAAAGAGCCCCGCCGGCTATGTTCCTGCCTTCGCTGTCGGTTATTCCGATCCGAGTGGCGAGCTTGCCATCGTCGAAACACTCAAGCCGCTGCCAGTTATCCTTGCCTCAGGCCAGCCACTGCCGGTGACGCTCGACACCCAGGATCCGATAACCGTCGTTGCCTATGCGCCGCCCGCGCCTGCACCGCTTGCAGGGACAAGCCTGGCGAGCGGCCTTGCCGGTCCCTTCGTGCCAGTGGCGGGACGCCCCGTGGTGCTGACCCTTGCGGGCGTCTGGGGCGGCTCGGTGCAGCTGTCGCGGTCGATCGATGGAGGCGCGACCCGTCAACCGGTTACTGTCGCCGGGATCGCCTGGGGCCGATTTACCGCCAATGCCTGCGAACCGGTATGGGAAGAGCAGGAAGCGAACGCCCGCTTGTACCTCGAGATTACCCTGACCTCGGGCTCGGTCACCTACAGGCTCGCGCAATGAGCGGCGCGGACTTTGCCGCGCGCGCCCTGGCGCTCCGGGGTTCAGCGCAGCTCGCCGCGACCGGACCGGGCAATGGCGCAACGCTTGTCGGGCACCGACTGGCAGCAGCGGATGCGGTCGCCCGAACACTTGGCGACAGACTTGAAGACCAGATCAGCGTCAAGGACTTCGGCGCAAAAGGCGACGGCGTTACCGACGATACCGCCGCGATCCGCAACGCAATCCGCGCTACCCGCTCGCGCTCCGCGCTGTTCAACGGCTTTCGTATGGGCACCGGTTGCCTCCACTTCCCCGAAGGCGTCTATCGCATCACCCAGAGCGGCGTGCTGTCCGACATCGCCTCGACCAAGCGCTGCGGCCTGACATTGCGAGGCGCAGGCAGACACAACACGGTGCTTTGGCTCGACCCGGCAGGCGCGTCGGCGGAGATGTGGTTTTTCGACAATGCCGCGACGCAGCGCCAGTGGGGCGCGTCGTTTGAGGATATCTGCTTTGCCGGTGGCACTACCTGGCAAAGCGCCGATCCGACAACCGACATCGGCTATGGCTTTGCCAACATCAACCTGTTCATCAAAGGCTTCAAGGTCAGCGGGCCGGGCTGGGAGAGCAACTTCACCTTCAACCGTTGCCAGTTCAGGTACCTCGAAACCGTCTTCCAGGCATCTGGCGGTAACAACGCCGACACCCACATTTTTACTGCCTGCGAGGTTGCCAAGTCGATCAACGTAACCGTGATCGACAACCCGCAAGCGATGAGCGTGACGTGGATCGGTTGTTACCTCAACGAAATCTACGGTGACACGCTGCGTTACACGGCCAACGCGATCGGCGGCGGCAACTTCCTGATGCAGGGTGGCGCAATCGTCGCCCAGACCTACACCGGTATGGCCAGCGCGGCCTACGTTGTGCGCTGCACAGCTGGCGGCACGACGATAAACAGCGTGCCCATCACCTTTAGCGACGTGCGCTTCGAACTTCGGGGAAATTTCCATGGCTTTGCCAATGTCACGGCAGCCGACACCATCGTG
>JBIPOX010000152.1:0-4657 GCA_044378785.1 Novosphingobium sp. | reverse complement strand
ATCAGCAGGTGGGGGATCGCGGCCCAGTACAGGAAGGCAGCCTCCATGGTCGCGGGCGCAAAGCCCCGGCTCCAGGCGAATGCGAGGATCGCGCCGGTCAGCGCGAGGCCGATGCTCACTCCGCCGACACCGAGCAGGACCAGCCGCCGCTTCGGCCATTTCCCGTCGAAAAAGCCGGTTTGCAGCATCGCCATACCCAGCAGCATCAGTGGCAGCGTCTCGCCAAGGCTCTCCAAGGCGCCGATGAAGGGATGCAAGGTTTGTCCGGCGATACGGTGGTATGCTTGCTCGACGAAGGAGCCTTGCACCTGGACGGTCTCCGCGAGCCCATAGTTCTGCACATCGACCTGGTATTGCGCATATTCATCGGCATCGCCGGGCGATGCCGTGCCCGCCAGCACCCGGCCTTCGCTTGCCACTTGCCCGGCGCTCGCCACGGCACCGGCGGCGTGCCACACGACAAAGAGCACGAGTGCGATGGTGAACAGAGAGCGCGGCTTCGCCTCGGAGAACAATATCGCCAGCATTCCCGCCGCCGCGTAGAGGAACAGGATGTCCCCCCACCACAACAAGTAAAAGTGCGCGAGGCCAAACAGCGCCAACCAGCCGAGCCGCTTCGCCTGCACTTGCGGCCCGGAGCGCTCGATCAGCAGCATCAGGCTCGCGCCGAACAGCATGCTGAACAGCGCGCGCATCTTGCCCTCGAACAGCAGGAAATTGACCGCGAAGGCGATTTCGTCGGCCCGCGTGCCCTCAAAGGGCAGGTTCGGGCTGAGCGTAGCCACCGAAGGCCCGGCAAAACCGCCGATGTTGATCGCCAGGATGCCAAGAACAGCCAGACCCCGGATCAGGTCGAGTGAGGCGAGCCTGCCGGTCTGCTCGCCCGTCAAACGCTCAGTCCCTGACAGCCAGGCAATCGAAACCGGCCGCCTTGGGCTTGCCGCAGGCAGCTTGCGCACTCTCCTGGCTGGCAAAGCCGCCTGCCTGGAGCTTGGTTACGTTGCCGGCGGCGACTGCAAGCTTGCTGCGTCCGGCCAGTTCGGGCCGTGACTTGAGCTTGTCCCACAAGCGGTCGGCATTGGCGCGAACCCCGAATGCGCCAAGCTGGACGCGCCAAGGCCCCGGGGCAGAAGCAACGGCAGGGCGCGGTGCGACTGGCGGGGACAACCGCGGCGTTGCGGGCGTGGGAGGCGGCAGGGTACGCGGGGTGATCACTCTGGGCGCTGGTGGCAGGCCCATCGGGCGCTCTGTAGGGCTGGCGGACTCGGTCTCGCTGCGCTTCAGGATGCTGGCGACGGGCGGCGCGCGCCCCGGGGTATAGTCGGCGCCGGGGGTGTCGGGATCGGGCACCGGCGGCGTGTCGAAAGGCCTCAGGGTGGTGCGTGCCGGAGTGCGGCTGTCGGCCTTGAGATCGACAGCGGCGACCTGCGCGCGGCGGGTCTGCTCAGTCTGGGCGGCGATCGTGCTGGCGAGGACTACGCTGCGCTGGCGCTGCTCGAGGGGAATGAACTTGTCCATCTGGGTCAGCGCGCCTGCGGCTTGCGGCAAGCCGGCCTGCTGCGCGAGGCTGACCAGCGCATAGGCGCGCTCCCAGTCTTTCTCGACGCCATCGCCATTGAACAAGGCCAGACCCAGCACATAATGCGCGCGTGGATCGCCGCGCCCCGATGCGGCTTCGATGAAGGGCATCGTGCGCGCGCGATCGCCGCGCTGAAACAGAAGCAGGCCGAGGTTGTCGGCGGCCTGGAGGTGACCTTGAGCGGCGGCTTGTTCGAACAGCTTTTCGGCCCGCGAGAGATCCTGCGAAACGCCGCGCCCGAGCTTGTAGGCCTGAGCGAGGTTGAACTGGGCATCGGCATCGCCCTGGGCGGCCGGGCCCTGCCACTGCCGGACCGCAGCCGCATATTCCCCGCGCGACCAAGCGTCGACTCCGGCTTTCACGTCGGCAAGCAGGGGTGCGGAAAAAATGAGCGCGAGGCCCCCGGTTGCGAGCGCAAGGTGTCGGCGCAGGGAACCTCTCGAGGGGATGGCGGTCACGAACTGTCTCCTTGATCGCCGCGTCGCGGCGGTAACCTCTTGCAGCATGGCGCAAACCGGTTCGTGGCCGGTCAGGCCCTTCTCCATACTTAACCGATAGAATGAAGAAATCCCTAGCCCCGTTTTACACTTGTCCCGAGCCACGATTCCGCCTCGCCGCAGGGCTGGCGTTAACCCAAAATTAGGAACGATCTGCGATCCAGTGGTCCGAATACCGTTCACATGATTTGTTTTTCGCGACCGAATACTTAAGGGGCAAGGCATTGCGGGTACTGGCATTGGCATCTCAGAAAGGCGGCTCGGGCAAGACCACGCTCTCCGGCCACCTTGCAGTGCAGGCTCAGAGGGCAGGGGCAGGGCCGGTCGTCCTGATCGATATCGACCCGCAAGGCTCGCTGGCCGACTGGTGGAACGAGCGCGAGGCCGAATTTCCGGCCTTCGCCCAGACCACTGTGGCGCGGCTGGCCCACGATCTCCAGGCGCTGCGCGAACAGGGCTTCAAGCTTGCGGTCATCGACACGCCGCCCGCGATCACCATGGCAATCCAGAGCGTCATCTCGGTTGCCGAGCTGATCGTCGTGCCGACCCGTCCGAGCCCACATGACCTGCGCGCCGTCGGTGCGACCGTCGACCTGTGCGAGCGTGCGGGCAAACCGCTGCTGTTTGTCGTCAATGCCGCAACGCCCAAGGCGCGGATCACCTCGGAGGCCGCCGTCGCGCTTTCGCAGCATGGGACCGTAGCCCCGATCACGCTGCACCATCGCACCGATTTCGCTGCTTCGATGATCGATGGGCGCACCGTCATGGAAGTCGATCCCGATGGCCGCTCGGCGCACGAAGTGGTGACCTTGTGGAACTATATCTCTGACCGGCTCGAGAAGAATTTCCGCCGCACCGTGTTTGCTGCCCCGGCCAATCCGGCGATGCAGGCTGCTGCGAGCCGACCAGTTGGCGGTTTCGGCCGCCGCGTTGCAGGTTCCTGAGGGTAACCGCGATGGGCGAGCCCAAATCCTTCGCATCCCTCTCGCCGCGCCTGCTGGCGCGCAAGGGTGGTGCCAAACCGGCGATGCGCCGTCAGGTGCAGCCGCTCAACGATCTCGAGGCCGGTCTGTCCGCGCTGGCTCAGGAAGACCTGGGCTGGAACGACATGGGGGAAGATACCCCAGCGTCGAACGATACCGAAACCGCGGAAACGGGCAGGGCGCAGGCCGAGATAGTATCACTGCACGGCGCCAGCACAGCGCATGATGCCGAATTGCCCCATGTTGTTACACGCCAGAACGCGCTTGCTGCGCGCATCGAACACCGGCCGAGCGCAGGACTTGGCCTTGGCGCGCGCCGTGCTGCCTTCACGCTGCGCATCGATCGGGATCGCCATCTCCAGCTTCGGCTGGCCAGCACCGTAACAGGCCGCAGTGCCCAGTCGCTGCTGACCGAAGCGCTGGAACGGATGCTCGAAGACATGCCCGAAATCCGTTCGCTTGCCGACAACGTGCGCAAGCGCAGTTGAATTCCAAGGGGGAAACCGATGACTAGCCACCGCAAGAACCGCAAGGCCATGTATGGCACTGCTTGCTCCGCATTGGTTGCAGTGCTGCTCGCCGGTACCGCCACTACAGGCGCTCTGGCGAACCGCGGCGCGGACTCGACCGTGAGCACCAAGGCCGAGCGTAAGGCGAACAAGTCGATTGCAGCCGCTGAAAAGCAGGCTGTGAAAGAACCGCAAAGCGCTGCCGCTCGTTTCAGTCTTGCCCAGGCCTATCTGGCGGCAGGTCGTTTCGAATCGGCTGCGACAACTTTTGAAGACGCGCGCTACCTCGGCGACAGCAGCGCCCGCACCGCGCTGGGTCTCGCCCTTGCGCAGATCGGCGCGGGCAATGGCGCCGAAGCCGTCGCGGTACTCGATGGCGCGCGCGATACGCTTCCTTCCAGCGATTACGGTCTGGCTCTCGCGCTTGCGGGTGAGACCGAACGCGGCGTCGAAGTGCTGGCTACATCGCTGCGCAGCGGTGACAACACCGTGAAGCTGCGCCAGAACTTGGCCTACGCCTATGCGCTCGACGGGCGCTGGAGCGAGGCGCGGCTGATGGCATCGCAAGATGTCCCTGCCGACAAGCTCGATGCTCGCATCACCGAGTGGGCCAAGCAGGGTAAGCCCGAGGACTTCCGCCTGCGCGTTGCCTCAGTGCTTGGCGCGCCAGTACGCAGCGACGCCGGTCGTCCCGGTCACCTTGCGATTGCACGCGACCCGGCAACCGAGATTGCTTCACTGCCGGTTCCCAGGCTTGCCGCGAACACCGCCAGGCCCGCGAGCGATGGCGAACTGCCTCCGGTCGAGAACGGCGAGAACTTCTGGGTGGCAGAGGCTGCCCGTCCCGAACCGATTGCCGCGCCGCTCGCTCCGGCCCAGACCCGCCAGGAAGTGGCCGCGTTGCCGCCGGTTCCGGGTGAAGCGCAGCCAGTTACTGCTTCCCCGGCAGTCACCAGCTCGGTGTTCGCCACGGCATTCAATTCGCCGGTCCAGCCTGCTGCGCAAAGTGCTCAGCCTGCCGCAGCGACCGCCGCCGCCAATGCTCCGGTTCGCAAGACCCGCAAGGTGGCAATGGCCAAGACTATCTTT
>JBIPOX010000153.1:0-4640 GCA_044378785.1 Novosphingobium sp. | reverse complement strand
CCGGTGTAGCGGGATGTACATCTGCGCGCCGGCCTGCTTGAACTCGGTGGATTTCTCGGTCATGCCGACGTGCAGCGCTTCATCGGCGGCCACGCCGCGCTGGGCGGCGTAGTCGCGCACTTCCTGCGTGATCTTCATCGAGCAGAACTTGGGCCCGCACATCGAGCAGAAGTGCGCGGTCTTGGCGCCTTCGGCCGGCAGGGTCTGGTCGTGGTACTGCTCGGCGGTGTCGGGATCGAGCGACAGGTTGAACTGGTCGCGCCAGCGAAACTCGAAGCGCGCCTTGCTCAGCGCATCGTCGCGCACCTGCGCCGCCGGGTGGCCTTTCGCCAGGTCGGCCGCATGCGCCGCCAGTTTATAGGTCACTACGCCGACCTTGACGTCGTCGCGGTCAGGCAGGCCAAGGTGCTCCTTGGGGGTGACGTAGCAGAGCATCGCTGTACCATACCAGCCGATCTGCGCTGCGCCGATGCCGCTGGTGATGTGGTCATAGCCTGGCGCGATATCGGTGACGAGCGGCCCGAGGGTGTAGAACGGCGCCTCGCCGCAAGCCTCGAGCTGCTTGGTCATGTTCTCCTTGATCTTGTGCATCGGCACGTGGCCCGGCCCTTCGATCATCACCTGCACGTCCTGCGCCCAGGCGCGCCTGGTCAGCTCGCCCAGCGTATAAAGCTCGGCGAACTGCGCCTCGTCGTTGGCGTCGTAGATCGAGCCGGGGCGCAGCCCGTCGCCCAGCGAATAGGCGATGTCATAGGCTTTGCAGATCTCGGTGATCTCGTCGAAGTTCTCGTAGAGGAACGATTCCTTGTGATGCGAGAGGCACCACTTGGCCATGATCGAGCCACCGCGCGAAACGATTCCGGTCATCCGCTTGGCGGTCATCGGGATATAGGGCAGGCGCACCCCGGCGTGGATGGTGAAATAGTCCACCCCCTGCTCGGCCTGTTCGATCAGGGTGTCGCGGAATATCTCCCAGGTCAGGTCCTCGGCAATGCCGCCGACCTTTTCCAGCGCCTGGTAGATCGGCACAGTGCCGATCGGCACCGGCGAATTGCGGATGATCCATTCGCGGGTGTCGTGAATGTTGCGCCCGGTCGACAGGTCCATCACCGTGTCCGCGCCCCAGCGGATCGACCAGACCATCTTGTCGACTTCGCTGGCGACGTCGCTGGCGACGGCGGAGTTGCCGATGTTGGCGTTTATCTTGACGAGGAAATTGCGGCCGATTGCCATCGGTTCGCATTCCGGGTGGTTGACGTTGGAGGGGATGATCGCCCGGCCGCGCGCCACCTCGTCGCAGACGAATTCGGGGGTGACGTAGTCAGGGATGCTTGCCCCGAAGCTGTCGCCGTCGCGAACGTATTCGGCAAGCATTTCGCGCCCGAGGTTCTCGCGCACCGCGACATATTCCATCTCGGGGGTGATGATGCCGCGCCGCGCATAATGCATCTGCGACAGGTTGGCCCCGGCCTTTGCCCGCAACGGACGGCGCAGCGCCGTCGGAAACGCGGGGACCCCGCCGGAACGGTCAGGCCCGAGCTGGCCGTTGTCTTCCGGCTTGACCTCGCGCGGCGCATATTCCTCGACATCGCCGCGCGCCAGTTGCCAGGGGCGGCGCAGGGGCGGCAGACCGGCCTGGATGTCGATGGCGGCAGCAGGATCGGTATAGGGGCCGGAGGTATCGTAGACCCGCACTGGCAGCTCGCCGCTCGATGGTTCGAGCGCGATCTCGCGCATGGCGACCTGCACCGCCGGGTTGCCGGGTGCAGCGACGTGGATCTTGCGCGATCCGCGAATGGGGCCAGTGGTAACGCCGATTTCGAGCGGGCCGGAGATGTCTGCCATGATGCGCTTCCTTGCCGGGGCAGGAGAGGAAACGCGGCCAAGCCGACAACCCTCCCTCCGCCCGTGTTAACGGGTTCAGGTTCAACGGGTCGTGGGGCGCTACACCCACCTCTCAGCCTAGTGTCGGGCCTTCGCGAAGCATCGCAACGGCCAAAGCTGGCTCCCCGGGGAGGATTGAGTTTACGCGGCCAGGACCGATGCGTCCAGCACCGAAATTGTATTGGAACCGCAGGCTATTGGCGCTGCTTTGCGCCGAACAGCGCCGCGTGCATGACATAGAAGATGGCGTGCTGCTCGATCGTGCCGCGCAGCCATTGCGAGCCAGGCCCGGATGCGCGCACGACGACATCCTCGCCGGCATGGGTCTCTGTCGAAAGCGGGACCAGTGCCTGCTGGCGGTAATCGCGATCGAGGGTATTCGCCTTGGCCGGATCGGACCGGGCGTGATCGTGAACCGCGCCTGGGCCATTGGCATAGCTGAGCGTCGTATAGGCCTTGCCGTCCTTGGCGAGCACTGCCTCGCCCTTCGCGCCGGCAACAGTTGCAAGGATCGGGTTGCCGCGCATCGGATAGCCGTTGATGGTCAGGGTGTGGCTGTGATCGGCAGTGGTCAGGATCAGCGTGTCTTCCTGACTGGTCAGGCGCAGCGCCGCCGCCACTGCTTCATCGAGCGCTACGGTGTCTGCCAGCGCGCGATAGGCATTGCCGCCGTGGTGGGCGTGGTCGATCCGGCCACCCTCGATCAGCAACACATAACCCGCGCCGTTGCGCGACAGGGTGCGGATCGCGGTCTCGGTCATTTCGGCAAGCGAAGGCTCGCCTGCCGGGTCGCTGGCACGGTCGGCCTCGAAGTTCATGTGGCCAGGCTCGAACAGCCCGAGCAGCCGGGTGTGGCGCGCCGGGTCGTAGGCCAGGAACTGGTCGCGATTCCAGGCAAAGTGCCCCTTGGGATTGCCGCGCTTCCAACTGGCGACGAGGTCGCGCCGGTCGGCACGTTCGCCGGACTTGTCGGCATGTTCGGGATCGCGCGTGGTTTTCGGCAGGAACTGGGCCCTGCCGCCGCCGAGGATGACATCGAGCCGCGCGCCGACCGGTCCCTCGATCAGCTGGCGCGCAAGATCGAGACAGCCCTGCTGTTTTGCCGCGTCAGGCATGTCGGCATCCGATTCCCAGTTGCGCTGGACGCTATGGGCATAGGCCGCTGCCGGCGTGGCATGGGTGATGCCGGTGGTCGTCACGACGCCGGTGGCGAGGCCCTTGTCCTGCGCCATGCCGATCAGCGAGGGGACATGATGATCCCTGCCCGACAGGCAATCGTTGACCTGCGCCTCGGGGCCAATCCCCAGCACGCTGGCGCGGGTCTTGATCCCGGCCATGATCGCGGTGGCGGTCGGGGCCGAATCGGAAACCTGCGCGTCGTGGGAATAGGTCTTGACCTGTGCGGCATGGGGCAGGCTGTCCATCGCCGTTTCATAGGATTCGCCGTCGCGGCCCATGGCCTGTCCGGCAAAGATCCGCGCCGCGGTCAGGGTCGAGACGCCCATGCCATCGCCGATGAAGACAATCACGTTGCGTGCCTTCGTGCGCGGCGTCTGGTCGGCTCTCAGCCGCTCCAGCGCAGCCTCGCCTTGAGCCCGGTATTCGGCGGTGGTCGCCGCAGGGGTGTTGGCGAGCGAGGGGGCGGCGCAACACAGGGCGCTGGCGGCAAGGCAGGCAAGGCGGATCGACATCATGGCACACTCCGGAGTTTGCGAAATCGCCTGCCGTGCTTGAATGGCATTGGCGTGACAGCCTGCGTCATGGCCAACGGCGCCGAGCAGGTTTAACCCGCCAGAATCCACACGCCGACCGCAATCACCATCAGCGCGAACAGGCGGCGCGCCAATTGGCCCCTGCCCGCTAGCCGCCGCGATACCGGCATCGCCGCCAGCGTACCCAGCGCGCCACCTGCAACCAGTGCTCCGAACAGCGGCCAGACCAGCTTTCCCGCCATGGCGTAGGACGCGCTCGTCGCCGTGCCGAAAAGGGTTACCGAAACCAGCGAACTGGCCGAAGCATTGGCAATGGTCATGCCGGTCGAGGCCATCAGCCCCGGTGCGATCAGGAAGCCGCCGCCAATTCCGAAGAAACCCGCTGCCAGCCCGGCGAGCAATCCGACCGGGGCAAGCCTGAGCACCATGACCGGTGTGAGATGGACGCCGGGGTCGCTCTCGCTCTTGCGAGGCACCAGCATGGACACTGCAATCGCGATCATCGCCACGGCAAACCAGGAGAGCAGCGCCTCGCCATCGACCCGCTTGGCAAGCTGCGCGCCGATCAGCGCGCCGGCAAGGCCAGCCGCGGCGAACACGCTGGCGCAAGGCCACTTGACCTGCCCGGCGCGGGCCTGCGCGGCAAGGCCCGTAGCAGCGTTCACCGCCACTGCCGCTGCCGAAGTGCCGATCGCGGCATGGGTGTCGGCGAGGCCAACGACATAGATCAACCACGGCGTCGCCAGCACCGATCCGCCGCCGCCGAACAAGGTGAGCAGGAAACCGACCAGCGCGCCGCCAAGCATGGCCAGCAGCAGCGGCTCCCAGCCGGTCATGATGCAGTCCGCGCCCGGTTCCATGGCGCGAGCATCAGCAGGCGCGCCATGGCGCAGGTTCCGCTCAGTCCGGCGAAAGTCAGGCCCGCGCCGACAAAGGCGGACAGGCCGAACCAGCCAGGCGCGACGAGAAAGCCGAGCACAACGCCAGCCAAGATCATCAGCCCGGCCGTGATCTGGACCTGGCGGTTGATTTCCATCGGCGCGC
>JBIPOX010000014.1:0-11065 GCA_044378785.1 Novosphingobium sp. | reverse complement strand
TTCCGCAAGCGGCAGGCCTGCCGCTCGCCAGGCGTCGAGACCGCCATCAAGCACATAGGCGTCACCCGTCACCCGCGCCGCCAGCCGCTCGCAAGCGCCAGCCGTGCGCATGCCGGTGCGGCAAGTGAAGACGACATCGGCATCGGGGTCTATCGTCAGGTGCGATTGCTCCCATGCCGACAGCGGCTGCGAATGCGCACCAGCGACATGGCTTCGGGCGAATTCGTCGGGCTCGCGGATGTCGACGAGCACGGCGCGCCCATCGGCGATGCGGTCGCGGACCTCTTGCGGGGACAATTTGTGGAGCACTGCGGTCATGATGAATTCCTCATTTCGGGCGGGCAAAACAGCTCCGCCAGGGTCTGGATCACCCGCAGCGCCGCGGGATCGGCGATGCGGTAGTGGATGGTCGTAGCTTCCCGCCTCGTCGCCACCACGCCCTGTTCGCGCAGCAAGGCGAGATGCTGCGAAAGCGCCGACTGCGACAGACCGACCCGCGCCTGGATCGTGCCGACACTTAGTTCGCCGTCGGCAAGCTTGCACAGCACCATCAGCCGCTTTTCATTGGCAAGCAGGCGCAAGAGCGATGCGGCGCGTCCGGCGCTTTCCTCGAACAGGGCAAGGTCGAAACGGGAGAGATCGAACATGGAGTGCATTATATGCATTGATTCTAATTTAGCAATACCTAATATAATGGCCGAAGGAGATTCGCCATGACCGGCCAGACCCCTGCAAAACCCGTTGTTCGCGCCTTTTTCGATCCCGCGACGTTCACCGTAAGCTACGTGGTTCACGATCCCGCCACGCGTGCCGCCGCGATCATCGATCCGGTGCTCGATTTCACGCCGCGCAACGGGCGCACCGCAACCCGCTCAGCCGACGCCCTGCTCGATTACCTGCGGGCCGAGCGGCTCGATCTCAAATGGCTGCTGGAAACCCATGCGCACGCCGATCACCTTTCCGCCGGGCATTACCTGCGCGAGCGGACTGGCGCGCCGCTGATCATCGGCGAGCACATCGTCATGGTGCAGGCACATTTCGCTGCGCTGTTCGAAGCCGACGACGCAACGCCGGACGGCAGCCAGTTCGACCGGCTGGTGGCCGATGGCGATATCCTTGACCTCGGTGAGTTCACCATCGGGGTACTACACTCGCCGGGCCACACGCCCGCCGATGTCACCTATGTGATCGGCGAGGCCGCCTTTATCGGCGATACCCTGTTCATGCCCGACTATGGCACCGCGCGAACCGACTTCCCCGGTGGCAGCTCGCAAGCGCTCTATGGTTCGATCCGCCGCATCCTCGACTTGCCCGAGGCGACCCGGCTGTTTGTCGGCCACGACTACCTGCCCGAAAACCGCCCGGGGAGCCGCAAGGACTATCGCTGGGAAACGAGCGTGGTCGAACAGCGCGCCGCCAACGTCCATGTGCGCGACGGGGTCAGCGAGGCGGAGTTCGTCGCGCTGCGCGAGACGCGCAACGCCGGGCTTGAAGCGCCGCTGCTGATCCTGCCCTCGCTACAGGTCAACATCCGGGCAGGCGCCTTGCCGCCGCCAACCGCCAAGGGGCATGTATTTCTGCGGATCCCGGTCAACGCGATCTGATCTGAGCGGCCCACTGCCATCGACGCGGCTGTTGCACCGGGGTATCCCCCGCTCGTGACCATGCTCTACCGCCTCGACGCGCCCGCGCGCGCAATTGCCACAGCGTTCGGCGCGCGCGCTGGCGATGACCCCTGGGCTGGCGGCCATGTCGCGCCGGGCATGTTCGCCCCGGTGATCACTGCGGGGCGCGAATTCATCGCCGGGCCGCGTCCGGCGCGCGGAAGGCTCGAGCTGCGGATGATCCCGCGCCTGTGGGGCGTGCCGCCGCCGCCAAGCGCGGCCTTTGACGCGCGCTCCGTCCTGACCGTGCGCAATCTGGAAAGTCCGTTCTGGATCGGCAATCTGAGGAACAGCGAGTTCCGCTGTCTGGTTCCCGCGACCGCTTTCATGGAATGGCTCGAGGGCCGCGATGCGCAAGGGCGCCGCCGCCAGTCGCTTTTCGCTTGCGCCGACCAGCCGCTGTTCGCCTTTGCCGGGGTGTGGAAGGACAGCGAGGTGCCCAGCTTCGCCCTGCTCACTTGCGAGGCTAATGCCCTGCTGCGCCAGGCCGGACGCGAGACCATGCCAGTGATCCTGCCGCCGGACCCGGCCGCTCATGACGACTGGCTCTATGCCGACTGGAAGCGGGCGAGCCAGCTCGTTGCGCCCTATTCCTCCTCGTTGATGCGGGAAGCCAATAAGCCATCTGGAAATGATACCGAGCCGCCCTTATAGCTATGCCATGATGCGCGGGAATCGCGCCGCGCGCACAGGAGAGGAAACGCCCGAGATGGCCACCAAGGAAATCGATCCGCAGGAACTGGCAAAGCGCTATGCCGCCGAGCGCGAGAAGCGCGTGCGCGTCGATGGCACCAGCCAATATGTCGAGCTCAAGGGCAAGTTCGCCTATCTCGACGAGGACCCCTACGTCGATCCCGGCTTCTCCCGCGATCCGGTCAGCGAGGAAAACGAGGTCGTAGTGATCGGCGGCGGTTTCGGCGGCCTGATGACCTCGTGCCATCTCAAACGCGCTGGCATCGAGGATGTCCGTATCATCGAGAAGGGCGGCGATGTCGGCGGCACCTGGTACTGGAACCGGTATCCAGGCGCGGCCTGCGACGTCGAAAGCTACATCTACCTGCCGTTGCTCGAGGAATGCGGCCAGATGCCGCCCAACAAATATGCCAAGGCGGCGGATATTCTCGATCATTGCCGCACCCTGGCGCGGCATTTCGGCCTCTATGACAAGGCGCTGCTGCAAACCGAGGTGAACGGCCTGCGCTGGGACGAGGCAGACAAGCGTTGGCACATCACCACCAATCGCGGCGACACGCTGCGCGCGCGTTTCGTGGTGATCGCCAACGGCTGGCTGTCCAAGCCCAAGCTGCCTGGCGTGCCCGGCATCGAGAGCTACGAGGGTCACACTTTCCACACCAGCCGCTGGGACTATGCCTACACTGGCGGCAATTCAGACGGCAATCTCACTGGCCTTGCCGACAAGCGCGTCGGCGTGATCGGCACTGGCGCGACCGCGGTGCAATGCGTGCCGCACCTGGGCGCAGCGGCAAAGGAGCTGTTCGTTTTCCAGCGCACGCCCAGCTCGGTCGATATTCGCGACAATTACGGCACGCCGCAGGACTGGGTCGCCTCGCTCACGCCTGGCTGGCAGCGCGAACGCATGGAGAATTTCGAGGCGGCAGCGACTGGTCTGCCGGTCAAGGTCGATCTGGTCAACGACGGCTGGACCGACATCATGAAGAACCTGTCGGCGCTGAGTTTCTCCAACAAGTCGGACGCCAGCAATCCGGAAAAGATTGCCGAGATGATGCAGTTGGCCGATTTCCAGAAGATGGAATCGATCCGCAGCCGCGTTGCCGCGATTGTCGAGGACCAGAATACTGCCGAAGCGCTCAAGCCCTATTACAACCAGTTCTGCAAGCGGCCCTGCTTCCACGAGGACTACCTGCCGACCTTCAACCGCCCCAACGTTCACCTGATCGATACCGAGGGCAAGGGGGTCGAGCGGATCACCCCCAAGGGCATTGTCGCCAATGGCGTCGAATACGAGCTGGACTGCATCGTCTTTGCCACCGGCTTCGAGGTCGGCACCGAGCTTGCCAGCCGCACCGGCTATGAGGTCTATGGCCGCGACGGGCTGACCATCACCGAGAAATGGAAGGACGGGGTAGCGACGCTGCATGGCATGCATGTCAACGGCTTTCCCAACCTGTTCTTTGTGCTCAACAATGTGCAGTCGGGCATGACGCTCAACTTCCCGCTCAGCCTCGATGAACAGGGCAAGCACCTGTCGCACGTGGTCAAGGCCGCCAAGGAGCGGCAGGCGCGCGCCGTCGAGGTGACCGCCGAGGCTGAGGGTGCCTGGGTCGACGAAGTAGTCGCTTCATCGCGCAACCGGCGCAAGTTCCTCGAGGAATGCACCCCGGGCTACTATAACGGCGAGGGTCACGTCTCGCCGCAGGTGGCGCGCAACGGCGCTTATAGCGGCGGCTGGTTCAAGTATCAGCAAATCCTGGAGGATTGGCGCGCCAGCGGTGAATTGCCGGGAATGGATGTGCGGGGGTGAACCGGCAGGTTCAGAACGTGTAGGCCAGTCCGAACAGGCCGGTCCACTGGTCGGCGTCGCCGCGCAGCGCAGTATAGGGGGTTGCTGCTGAGTCGTTGATCATCCGGCTGTAGGCACCGATGGCAACGACCGAAAAGCCGCCGTCCAGCGCGTTGCCGTTGAGGTCGTGGGCGACCAGCGCGCCAAGGCTCCAGCTTTCCCAGCCGCCATGCGCATCGAAGCGAGGCAGGCCGCTGGCCGCGCTCTGCGCCGGGCTGACCGAATAGTAGTAGCGCGCATAGTCACCATCGACATGGCGCAGCGAGGCCGAAACCGTGACCAGCGTGCCGCGGCTGAGCGGCGACGCATAACTGATTGACGGAGCGACGATGCGGCCCGAATGCGCGCCTGCCACGTCCCATTTTACATCTGCCGACAGGGTTATGCTGTCGAAAGGATGCAGCACCTGGTTGACCGTGATACCCGCATTTCCACCGATCTCGAACGCGGTGTCGAGCTTGCCGGCCGCGCGCACTACCGGATCCTTGATCTGCTCGGCGCGGTTGTTCGAAAGCGTCGCTACCGGTCCGAACGAGAAGCCAAGTTTCGCGCCCCGCTTGTCCGGGATCACATCGAGTGCCAGGCCCGCCGGTCGCGGCGCGATGGCAATCCCGGCAAGACTTCCCTGAAGCACGGGAATCGGGCTCGCGACATAGTCGTCCGATCCGTCATAGCTTGGCCCGTAGACCAGCCCGACGCCCAGCGTCAGCCGGTCACCGGCAAAGACATTGCGTTCCGCAGGTGGCCCGCCAGGCGCTTCCTGCGCGCGGGCCAAGCCAGGCAAGGCAGCGGCAAACAGCGCGGCGGCGGCAACCGCTCTCAGAGCAGGAACGGGCTTCATCGTTCTGTAATATGGGGTCTATCCCATCGCTTGCCAGTCGCGAATTGCATCGACCGGCGAGACCAGCATCAGCACGTTGAGGGTGAGGTTGTCGCGGATGATGGCCAGGGTCAGCAGCTCGAAGGCCAGCGCAAGAGCAAGGCTCGCCTTCCACGGCAAGCGGCTGGCTAGCCAGAAGCCGAGGATCATCCAGCCGATATCGGCCATCGAATTGACGATGCTGTCGCCCGAATAGCCGAAGCTCGCGGTCACCGAACGATAACGATCGATGATCATTGGCGAGTTCTCGAGCACTTCCCAGCTCGCCTCGAGCGCTACCGCGATCGGCAGCGCCCAGCGCGTTGGCGCGCCGTCGAACAGGTTCCACTTGCGCCACAAGAAGTGGGCGCCGGCATAGAAGAGCAAGCCGTGGATGATATGGCTGAACGTGTACCAGTCAGCGAGATGCTGACTGTTTTCTGCCGACTGGACCACGCCGTGCCACAGCTTGATTGTGCCGCATTCGCAGATCCATGGCCGCTGCATCGCAAACAGGATAAAGGCGCAATAGGCCCATAACCCCAGCGAGAGCAGCCATGCCGCACGCGTCGGCATCAGGCTCCTGTCGGGCATCGTATTCATCCCCTGTCCCCCTCTTTCAGACTTTTGTCCGCCCTGCTTCAATCCTCGCCAGGAGGCGGCGAATTGCCCCCGTCACCCAGCGCGCGCTGCATCACGAACACGTCGATCCACTGGCCGTGCTTGCGCCCTGCTTTTTCCATTGTGCCAACCGGACGATAGCCGTGGCGGGCATGGAGGACGACCGAGGCCGGCTCGGTCCCGGCGATGATCGCGAAGGCCTGCCGCTGGCCGATCGCCTCGCAGCGTTCCAGCAGCCCGCCTAGCAGCGCCGTGCCCACGCCCTGGCCGAGAGCATCCATGCGCACGTAGATGCTCGTCTCGCAGGCATAGCGATAGCCTTCGCGCGGGGCGAAACGGGCGGCATAGGCATAGCCGAGCAAGTCGCCCTGGCCACCGCGCGCCACCAGCCACGGATAGGCGCCGGCGAGGATTTTCGCGATCCGCTCTGCCATCTCGGCTGGCGCGGGCGGCTCGAATTCGAAGCTTGCGGTGCTGCTCGTCACATAATGGCCATAGATCGCAGCCACTGCGGCGGCATCGTCGAGCGTGGCAGGCCCAATGGTAATGCTGTTTGTCATCGCCCTGTCACATACCCCAAAGGACCGGACAAGCCAAGTTGCTCCGGCGCGTTCGAGGCCCTAGACCCCCGGCTAATGATCCGAAATCAACCCGTAGACCTCGCCATTCTCGGCGGCGGCCTTGCCGGTGGCCTGCTTGCCCTGGCGCTCGCCAAGGCGCGTCCGGACCTGTCCTTGCTGCTGGTCGAGAGCGGCGAGCAGTTTGGCGGCAACCATGTCTGGTCGTTCTTTGCAAGCGATCTCGATCATGCGGGTACCGCCCTGGTGGATCCACTCGTGGTTCACCGCTGGCAGGGCTATGACGTTCATTTCCCGCGCCATTCGCGCGAGCTGAATACGCCCTATCGTTCGATCACCAGCGAGCGTCTCGATGCCCATTTGCGCGCGGTGCTCCCGGCCTCAAGCCTGCTCACCGGCGCGCCGGTCGCTGCGGCTGGGCCAGAAGGCTTCACCCTTGCCGACGGGCGCGCGATTGCCGCAGGCGGCGTGATCGACGCGCGCGGCGTGGCCTCGCTGCCGCACATGGCGGGCGGCTGGCAGAAGTTCCTTGGCCAGGTGCTGCGGCTCGATGCGCCGCATGGCCTGACCCGCCCCGTGGTGATGGACGCACGGGTCGAACAGCTCGATGGCTACCGCTTTGTCTATTGCCTGCCGTTCTCGGCCAGCGAGGTCTTTGTCGAGGACACCTATTATTCCGACACGCCCGATCTCGACAGCGAGAGCCTGCGCGCGCGGATCGCCCTCTATGCCCGCGAGCAGGGCTGGCAAGTCGCTGAGGTCGCCCACGAGGAAACCGGCGTGCTGCCGGTGGTCGCGGCAGGCAATTTCGACGCATTCTGGCCGGCCGCCGACCCGGTCGCCCGCGCCGGTTCGCGCGCGGCGCTATTCCATCCGCTGACCAGCTATTCGCTCCCGCAGGCAGTCTGCGCCGCGCTTGATCTTGCTGCCCTGCCTGACCTTTCGGGCAGGGCGCTGGCCAAGGCAAGTCGTGACATGGCGCGGCAAAACTGGCATAAGTCAGGTTTCTATCGCATGCTGTCCCGCATGCTCTTCGGCGCTGCCCCCCCGGATCGCCGCTGGCCGATACTTGAAAGGTTTTATCGCTTGCCCGAACCCCTGATCGAACGCTTCTATGCCGGACGCGGCAGCGGGGCCGATGCCTTGCGCGTGCTCGCCGGAAAGCCGCCGGTGCCGCTTGGAGCAGCAATGGCCGCGCTGGCCGGACGCGGCAGGCCGCTCGCTAGCCTGGAGCACCCGCAATGACCCGGCGCGCATGCGTGATCGGCGCGGGCTTCGGCGGCCTTGCGCTCGCCATCCGGCTGCAATCGGCGGGGATCGCCACGACTCTTATCGAAGGGCGCGACAAGCCGGGCGGGCGCGGCTACTTCTGGGAGCGCGACGGCTTTACCTTCGATGCCGGGCCGACCGTGATCACCGATCCTGACTGCCTGCGCGAGTTGTGGGCGCTATCGGGCCACGACATGGCGCAGGACGTCGAACTGATGCCGGTGATGCCGTTCTACCGGCTCAACTGGCCCGACGGGACCAATTTCGACTATTCGAACGACGATGCCTCGCTGCGCCGCGAGATCGACCGAGTCGCGCCGGGCGACCAGAACGGCTATGACGAGTTCCTGCGCTATTCGGCCGCGGTCTACGAGGAAGGCTATGTCAAGCTCGGCCATGTGCCGTTCCTTGATTTCAAGTCGATGCTCAAGGCCGCACCGGCGCTGGCCAAGCATCAGGCATGGCGCTCGGTCTATTCGATGGTCTCTTCTTATGTGAAGAGCGAGAAACTGCGCGAGGCGCTCTCGTTCCACACGCTCTTGGTCGGCGGCAGCCCGATGACCACCAGCTCGATCTATGCGCTCATTCACAAGCTGGAAAAAGACGGCGGGGTGTGGTGGGCCAGGGGCGGCACCAACCGGCTGGTGGCGGGCATGATCACCCATTTCGAGCGGCTGGGCGGCGTGGTGCGCCTCGCCGATCCGGTTGTCCAAGTCCACACCATCGGCGACAAGGCCAGCGAGGTCGAGACCGCGAGCGGCTGGCGCGAACGCTTCGATGCCGTCGCCAGCAATGCCGACATCATGCATTCCTATCGCGACCTGCTTTCGGACGCGCCGCGCGGCAAGGCGATGGCAAAGAAGCTCGCGAAAAAGCGCTTCTCGCCCTCGCTGTTCGTGGTCCATTTCGGCCTTGAGGGCACCTGGCCGGGCATCCCGCAGCACATGATCCTGTTTGGGCCACGCTATCGCGAGCTGCTCTCCGACATCTACGTGCACGGCGTGCTCCCTGCCGACTTCTCGGTCTATCTCCACCACCCGACTGTCACCGATCCGTCGATGGCACCTGAGGGCAAGAGCACGTTCTACGCGCTGGTGCCGGTCGCCCACATGGGCAAGCTGCCGATCGACTGGGACGAGATCGGCCCCCAGCTCGAAAAGCGCATCCTCGACGAGGTTGGGCGGCGGCTGATCCCTGACATCCACGATCGCATCGTAACCAAGTTCCACTATGCGCCCAAGGACTTCGCGCAAGACCTCAACGCCCATCTCGGCAGCGCCTTCAGCCTCGAGCCCATCCTCACCCAGAGTGCCTGGTTCCGTGGCCACAACCGCGACGATGCAATTGGCAATTTCTATCTGGTCGGCGCGGGCACCCATCCCGGTGCTGGCATCCCCGGTGTCGTCGGCAGCGCCAAGGCGACCGCGAAACTGATGGTCGAGGACCTGCAATGAAACGCATCGCCGTCTATTGCGGGTCCGCCACCCCGGAAGATCCCTGTTATGTCGAGCTGGCACGCGAAGTCGGCACCGAGCTGGCGCGACGCGGCATAAGCATTGTCTACGGCGGCGGACGGCTGGGCCTGATGGGTGCACTCGCCGATGCCGGGCTTGCCGCAGGCGGCGAAGTGATCGGCGTGATCCCCGAGGCGATCGTCGACCGCGAGGTTGCTCACCACGATTGCACCGAACTGCACGTGGTTGCCGGCATGCATGAGCGCAAGCTGATGTTCACTAAGCTTTCCGACGGCTTCCTAACCCTGCCCGGCGGGGTCGGGACCATGGACGAGCTTTGGGAAGCGGCGAGCTGGGCGCAGCTTGGCTATCACGCCAAGCCGGTCGGCCTGCTCAACGCATTCGGCTTTTTCGACGGACTGCTTGCCTTCCAGCGGCACATGGTCGAAGTCGGCTTTATCCGGCCCGTGCACGAGGGCATCATCATGGCCGAGCGCGAGCTCGATCTGCTGCTGGCACGGATGACCGCGCATGAGCCGGTCAAGACCATCTTCGCGATGCGGGTCGAGGACCTTTGAACGTGGCGAGCCCGCGCCTGTGACCTCACCGGGTCGCGCCGGGCTTGTCGAGCAGGCTCACCTTTCGATCAAGCGTGGCTCCAAAAGCTTCGCGGCCGCCAGCCGCCTGTTCGATCGCACAACCCGCGAGCGGGTCTGGCTGCTCTATGCATGGTGCCGCGCCTGCGACGATCTTGCCGACGCGCAGCAGTTCGGCGGGGCACTGGGCGACCAGAGCAACCGCGCCGATGCCGTCGCGACGATCCGCGCGCGCACTGTTGCGGCCATGGCGGGCGAGCCGACCGGCGATCCGGCCTTCGACGCACTCGGCGTGCTGCGCAGCGAAACCGCGACCAGTCAGGCCATGCTCGACGATGTCATCGCCGGTTTCGATCTCGACGCGGCGGGCTGGCGGCCCCGATCCGAGGCCGACATGCTGCGCTATTGCTATCATGTTGCAGGGGCGGTCGGCGTGCTGATGGCAGCAGTGATGGGCGTGTCCGAAAGCGATGCCGACACGCTCGACCGGGCCTGCGACCTGGGCCTGGCCTTTCAGCTAGCCAACATTTCGCGCGACATTGCCGAGGATCATGCTGCAGGCCGGTGTTACCTGCCCTCGCAGTGGCTGGAGCAGGCAGGCATTCCGGCCGGCGAGGTGACCGCGCCCGAACATCGCGAGGCCCTGGTCGCGCTGGTCGCGCGGCTGTGCGATCTTGCCGGGCAATACGAGGCTTCGGCGCGGCTGGGCGCGGCGCGGCTGCGCTTTCGCCAGCGCTGGGCGGTGCTTGCCGCGGCCGGGATATATGGCGCGATCGCGCGCGAGGTGAAACGGCGCGGCGCGATCGCGATCGAGCAGCGGGTCCATACCGGCAAGGCAGCAAAAGCCGGATTCGTCGCGCGCGCGTTGATCGAAGCGATGGCCGCACCGCGCGAAGCACCACACCCGCAATGGTCGCGCCGCGAACTTGCAGCATTGGCCCGCAGCTCGTGATGCTGCGACCCATGCTGCGCAGCAATTCTTGCGAAAACCAGCGCTGAACTCAGGCCGACTTGGGAGGGTTAAGCCTGCGGAACAGCCGCCCGCGCTCACTATAGAGAACCAATGTCAGGGTCGCGAGGCTCAACAGCACGAACGACAGCGTCATCGGTCCGGCAGTGCCATCGTAGGCCCGGCCAATCAGGGTGCCGAGCAGTGAACCGATGACGAGGCGCACCGCCGACATCGCCGAGGCCGCCGCCCCGGCAATCCGCGCGAAGGGCTGCATCGCGATCGACTGGAAATTGCTGCCCTGGAACGAGGTGCAGAACATGGTCATGGCCATCAGCACCATGAAGATCGGCAGGGTCAGCATGCCCGCTTGTGCGATCAGGGCATGGGTGCTGACCACTGCCAGGCAGGCCAGCAGCGCGGTGTGCGAAACGCGGCGCGCGCCAAACCGTTCGACAATGCGCGAATTGATGAAGTTGGCCAGAGCGATGGCGCAAGCCAGCACACCGAAAATCGTCGGGAACCATGGCCCG
>JBIPOX010000150.1:0-4671 GCA_044378785.1 Novosphingobium sp. | reverse complement strand
TTGCCGCGCCGCGCGCGTCTGGCGGCGCTGGCAAGAGCAGCAAGCGGCGGCCCAACGACCTTGTCGGCGACATCATCGCCGGGCGGGTTAGCTAGCCGTCAGCCAGCCTTGGCAACTGGCGGATCATCGCCGAGATCCTCGAACCAGGCCTCGACCGGGCCATTGAGCCTGATGGTCAGCGGCTGGCCCTTGCGGTCCATCGACTTGCCCGCCTGCACCCGCACCCAGCCTTCGGAAATGCAATATTCCTCGATATTGGTGCGCACGACGCCCTTGAAACGGATGCCGACGCCGCGCTGCAATATGTCGCCGTCGAAATGCGCGCTGCGTGGATTGATTGCCAGCCGGTCGGGCGGCAGGTCGGAAACGGGGGATGGTGTATCGTCGCTCATGGGCTGCGCCTTTAGAGCATCGCGCGAAAAAGTGGGAACCGGTTTTTCGCAAAAAGCGACGTGACGATCAAAAAATCGGCTCGCGCGGCGGCTTGTCAATCGTGCTGCTCTCGACTAATTGGCCGCCTTCGCGCGAAGGCGCGGGCGCGTAGCTCAGTGGTAGAGCACACCCTTCACACGGGTGGGGTCGCAGGTTCAATCCCTGCCGCGCCCACCATCTCCCAGGCATTTGCGCACCCCCTTCCCCAAGCAGCGTCAATCGTGCACCACAGCTCCAAACGTCATGAGCGGGAGAGCGAAAGCATGAGCGACACACAAGCGGCGCTGGCCGACGAGCGCGAGATCAGGCGTCTGGTTCACGACTATGCGCGCAGCTGCGACACCCGCGACGGAGCGCTGTTCGCCTCTGTCTTCACCGAGGACGCAGTGCTCGAACTGGCCGGGCGCGAGACCGTGGGCCGCGAGCGGCTCGCGAAAATCCCCGAAATGCTGCGCCGCTATGACAAGACTTATCACATGGTTCACAATGTGACGATCGACCTTGCCGGCGATACGGCAACGGGCGAGGTCTATTCCGCTTCCCACCATCTGCAACCGATCCAGAAGGCGGCGATCAGCGACCGGGTGATGTATATCACATATCGCGATGCCTATGTCCGAACGGCAGAAGGCTGGCGGATTGCGCGCCGCCTCGTCGATGTCGAATTCATCGAATACAAGGTAGTGCAGTCTCCCGATTGATCTCGATCACTTTATGGAACTCCCGATTGGCCTAGGTTCAGGGCATTGAAGGAGAACCATCATGTTCAAGACCAATGTCGGAAGCATTGACCGCATCCTGCGCATCGTCGTCGGGATCGTGCTGATCGCTCTGGTTTTCTTCGGGCCGCAAACGCCCTGGGGCTGGATCGGGATAGTCCCCCTGGTGACCGGCCTGTTGCAGACCTGCCCGGCCTACAGCTTGCTTGGCGTGAGCACATGCCCCACCAAGTAGATTGCCTGCCTTGCGCGTGAAACGGTGTCGGGGCATAGCCTGCGGCCCATGCATGACATCCGCCTGATCCGCGAAGACCCCGCCGCTTTCGATCCTGGCCTTGCTCGGCGCGGGCTTGAGCCGCAAGCCGAGCGTATTGTCGCGCTCGACGAGATGCGCCGAGAGGCCGCGACGAAGGCCCAGGAAGCGCAAGCTCGCCGCAACGAGGCATCGAAAGCAATCGGCGCAGCGATGGGCAAGGGCGACACCGCCACTGCCGACGCGCTCAAGGCCGAGGTTGCCGGCCTCAAGGACACTCTTCCCGCGCTTGAAGAACGTGAGCGCCAGCTTGGCGAAGAGCTGAGCGGCAAGAACGGCATTCTCGCAGCCCTGCCCAACCTGCCGCTGGACGACGTCCCTGATGGCGCGGGCGAGGACGAGAATGTCGAAGTGGCGCGCTGGGGCACCCCGCGCACATTCGATTTCGCCCCGAAAGAGCACGCCGATCTCGGCCCGCCGCTAGGGCTCGATTTCGAAACCGGGGCGGCGATATCGGGCGCGCGCTTCACGTTTCTGAAGGGCGGCATGGCCCGGCTGCACCGCGCGCTCGCCCAGTTCATGCTCGATGTGCAGACCGGCACGAACGGCTACATGGAATGCAACCCGCCCTTGCTGGTTCGCGACGAGGCGGTATTCGGCACCGGGCAATTGCCTAAGTTCGCCGACGATCTTTTCCGCACTAGCGATGGCCACTGGCTAATCCCCACCGCCGAAGTCTCGCTCACCAATGCCGTGCGCGAGCAAATTCTCGACGAGAGCGCCCTGCCCTTGCGCATGACCGCGCTGACCCCCTGCTTCCGCTCCGAGGCGGGCGCGGCCGGCAAGGACACGCGCGGCTTCATCCGCCAACACCAGTTCGAGAAGGTCGAGCTGGTGACGGTGTGCACCCCCGATCAGGCCGAGGCCGAGCACGAAAAAATGCTCAAGGCCGCCGAATCGGTGCTTCAGGCGCTCGACCTTCCCTATCGCACCATGCTGCTGTGTGCGGGCGACATGGGCGCAACCGCGCGCAAGACCTTCGATCTCGAAGTCTGGCTGCCGGGCCAGCAGGCCTATCGCGAGATTTCCAGCGTCTCGCAATGCGGCGACTATCAGGCGCGGCGAATGAATGCGCGCTATCGCCCGGCGGACGCGAAGAAGACCGAATTCGTCCATACCCTCAACGGCTCGGGCCTCGCCGTCGGGCGCACGCTGGTCGCAGTGCTGGAGAACTATCAGCAGGCCGATGGCACTGTCGCCGTTCCGGCTGTGCTCGCCCCCTATATGGGCGGATTGACAAGACTGGAGCCGCTGGCCTGATGCGCATCCTCATCACCAACGACGACGGCATCGGCGCGCCGGGCATCTATGTTCTTGAGAAGATCGCTGCACAGCTGAGCGACGACATCTGGATTGTCGCGCCCGCCGACGAGCAATCGGGCGCGGGCCACTCGCTGACCCTGAACCGGCCGGTGCGCCTGCGCCAGCATGCGGCAAAGCGCTTTTCAGTGAGTGGCACGCCCACCGATGCGGTGATGATGGCGCTCAAGAAAGTGCTGCCCGCGCCGCCCGACCTGATCCTGTCGGGGGTCAATCGCGGCGCCAATCTGGGCGACGATGTCACCTATTCGGGAACCGTATCGGCGGCAATGGAAGGCGCGTTGGCGGGCATTCGCTCAATCGCGCTGAGCCAGGTCTATTCCCGAAACGACAGCGGCGAGGAGGTGTCCTTCGACGCCGCCGAGGAATGGGGCGCAAAAGTTATCAGACCTCTTGTCGACCTGCCGTTTGCATCGCGAACCCTCATCAACGTAAACTTTCCTCCGCTGCGCGCGGCAGATGTTAAGGGAATACGCGTGGTTAGGCAGGGGTTTCACGATTACGCACGAGGCTCGCTGATCGAGAATGTCGATCCGCGCGGCTTTGCCTATTTCTGGTTCGGTCTGCATGGGATCGAGCACACGCCCGGCCACGAAACCGACCTGGAAGTGATCGCCGACGGCTTTATCGCAGTGACGCCGCTGATGGTCGACCTGACCCACTATGCCTCGCTCGACACACTGGCCGGTCGTTATTCGCAATGACGCGCCGACTGCTCCTCGCTCTTGCCCTGCTGCTGGTTCCGGCAAGCTTGTCGGCCCCAGCCATGGCGCAGAGCAGCGACTATGTCGTCAAGCCGGGTGAGACACTCAACGGCATCGCCAATCGCGCCGGGGTCTCGCGCGAACGGATCATCGAGGCCAACGACCTCAAGCCACCCTATCCGCTGCGCGCTGGCCAGAAGCTGGCAATCCCGGGAGCCAGCACCACCAGCGAAGGCATGCCTGCCCAGCGCACGATTGCCGCGCGCCAGTCGGCAGGCGGCTCGCTGGCACAGGCCGCGAGCTATGTCGTCCAGCCCGGCGATACACTGGGCAGCATCGCCTTGCGCGCCGAAATCCCGCGTGTGCTGATCGCCGAAGCCAACGGCCTGGAAAGCGCAGCCGCGCTGCCAACAGGCAAAGTGCTGCTGATCCCGACGGTCATCCCCCAGCGCGACGCTACCCCTGCATCTGGTTCAACGAAACCGGCGGCTGCAACCCGGCCTGCGCCAAGCCAGTTCGCATGGCCGCTCGCCGGGCCGGTGCGGCGCGGCTTTCTGGCGCGCGGCGCGGGCGACTTTCACGACGGCATCGACATCACTGCCAGGCGCGGTGACGCGGCCCGCGCGGTCGCGACAGGCAAGGTGATATTCGCACGCAAGGATCCCGACCAGTTCGGCAATCTTGTCGTCGTCGATCACGGCGATGGCTGGCATTCGGCCTATGGCTCGCTCGACAAGATCACAGTCAAGCTGGACGACAACGTCGGCAAGGGCGAGCGGGTCGGCCTGGTTGGCGACACCAGCATCACCCGCAAGACCGAGTTGCATTTCGAACTGCGCAAGAGCGGCCAGCCGGTGAACCCGCTGGAGCATCTGCCCAAGCGGCCATGAGGAAGCCCTGGCGCAAGCTGCTGCGATTCTCGCCGCTGCGCCGCGCGGTTGGCCTGCCCGTCTGGGGCGACGTCCTGCTCAGGCTCGGCGCTGCCCTGGCGCTGGTTTTCCTTGTCGTCATGGTCCACTGGTTCGATCGCGAGGGCCTGAGGGACAATTACGACAACCACATCAGCTTTCTCGATGTCGTCTATTTCACGATGATCTCGATCACTACCACCGGCTTTGGCGACATCCACCCGGTCAGTGATCGGGCGCGGCTGATCGAGGCAGTGATTGTCACCCCAATCCGC
>JBIPOX010000149.1:0-4674 GCA_044378785.1 Novosphingobium sp. | reverse complement strand
TCGCCCAGGCCGACAGCGCCGGGCGCAACACCGCGATCATGATGATCGACCTCGACAACTTCAAGCAGATCAACGACCGCAAGGGTCACGCCATCGGCGACCTTATCCTTGTCGAATGCTCGCAGCGGATCCGGGCCGTCCTGCCCCAGGGTGCGATCCTCTCGCGCATTGGCGGCGACGAATATGCCTGTGCGATGAGCTTCGAAACTGCCAAGCCCGAGGCGATCGACAAGATTGCCACGCAGCTGGTCCAGTCGCTGCGCGAACCCTTCGACTTGCAAGGCCACCACATCGAGGTCACCGCCTCGACAGGCAAGCACGCAGCCAGTCGATGCGCGGCACATGCTCGATATGGCCGACGTCGCAATGTACCATGCCAAGCGGCACGGGCGGAACGCCTACTTCTGGTTCGAGCAATCGATGTCCGATGAGATGCATTTCCGCGCCCGGATCGAGGCAGGCATGCGGCGCGGGCTGGAAAATGGCGAGTTCGTTCCCTTCTACGAGCGCCAGATCGATGTCGTGACAGGAGAGATCACCGGCTTCGAGATGCTCGCCCGCTGGGAGTCGTCCGAATTCGGCCTGCTCCTGCCCGATATGTTCATTCCGATCGCCGAGGATGTCGGCCTGATCGCCGAACTGTCCGAGCAGCTAGTCGCCAAGGCGCTCGAGGACGCGAAGCAATGGGCACCGCACCTGACGCTCGCGATCAACATCTCGCCAATCCAGCTGCGCGATCCGTGGTTCTCGCAAAAACTGCTCAAGCTGCTGGTCAGCGTCAATTTCCCGCCGGCCCGTCTCGAAGTCGAGATCACCGAGAGCTGCGTCCACGAGGACATCAGCCAGGTCCGCTCGCTGATTGCCAGCCTCAAGAACCAGGGCATCCGCGTCAGCCTCGACGATTTCGGTACCGGCTACAGCTCGCTTGGCCAGCTGCGCAAGCTGCCCTTCGACCGGATCAAGATCGACCGCAGCTTCGTGTGCGGGATCGGCGAATGCAGCGACAGCGCAACGATCGTCGAATCGATCACCATGCTTGGAAAAGCACTCGGATTGCCGATCACTGCCGAAGGCATCGAGACCGACAAGGTACTCGAGCAACTGCGCGCCTATGGCGCGGTGCGCGGTCAGGGCTATCTCTACGGAAAGTCTGCCTCGGGGACCGACACGCACAACTGGCTTGCCGGTGAGGGTCTGCTCGCCCCGACTGACGCGAACCCGCAGGTCAAGCCGCAAGACGATAACGGCGATCAAGCCAAGCCTTCCGGCGCGCTGGCCGCGCACCGCTGACAACGCGACACTGGACGCAGCCAGCCCGAACGCATAGATCGCGCCCCATGCGGATCGCGTTCACCAAGATGCATGGCCTGGGCAACGATTTCGTGATCCTCGACGGTCGCGAGACGCACTTGCCGGCGCTCGATAGCGCCGCAGCAGCAGCGCTCGCCAACCGCCAGACCGGGATCGGCTGCGATCAGCTGATCGTGCTGGAATCGTCGCCGCGCGCCGATTTCCGCATGCGCATCTACAATGCCGATGGCGGCGAGGTTGAGGCCTGCGGCAATGCCGCCCGCGCCGTCGGCCTGCTGCACGGTGCCTCCACGACCATCGACACTGCCGGCGGCCTCATCGTCACCAGCCTGACCGAAGCGGGCATCACTGTCGATATGGGCGTGCCCCGCTTCGAGTGGCAGGATATTCCACTCGCCTATGCGATGGACACTCACCTGATGCCGGTCGCCTGGGAAGAGCTCGTCCATCCGCTTGCCGTCAATGTCGGCAATCCGCATGCGGTGTTCTTCGTCGAGGACTGCGAGGCGGTCGATTTGGCCCGCCTCGGCCCGATGATCGAGACTGACCAGATTTTTCCCGAACGGGTCAATGTCAATGTCGCGACAGTGCTGTCGCGCCAGCACCTCCGGTTGCGCGTCTGGGAACGCGGGGTTGGCCTCACCCGGGCTTGCGGCACTGGGGCCTGCGCCAGCGCGGTTGCCGCGATCCGGCGCGGTCTTGCCGACAGCCCGGTACGGGTCGATCTGCCCGGCGGCGCGCTGACCATCGAATGGCGCGAGGATGACCGCGTTGTCATGACTGGCCCGGCTACCGAGAGCTTTCGCGGCAGCTTCGATCCGGCAGACTTCGGAATAACCGAGTGAAGGCGGAGGTTTTCTCGCTGGGCTGCCGCCTCAACCTGTCCGAGGCCGAGAAAATCCGGGCCATGCTGGCGGACAGCGGCGATCTCGTCGTGATCAATTCCTGCGCGGTCACCAGCGAGGCGGTGCGCCAGACGCGGCAGACCATCCGCCGCGCGCGCCGTGCCTATCCCGACGCGCGGCTTTTGGTCACTGGCTGCGCCGCCGAAGTGGAGCGGGCCCAGCTTGCCGCCATGCCCGAGGTGGACGGGCTGATTGCCAATGACGCCAAGCTCGATCCGCGAAGCTGGAATGTCGCGCCAGCGTCCGAACCGGCGCCTGCGCACTACACCCGCGCCTTCGTGCAGGTCCAGAACGGCTGCGACCATGCCTGCACCTTCTGCGTGATCCCGCAAGGGCGCGGCGTCAGCCGCTCAAGCGAGGTTGCGCGGGTGCTGCGCGAGGTCGAACGCCATGTCGATAACGGGGTCAAGGAAGTCGTCCTGACCGGTGTCGACCTGACCAGCTGGGGCGCGGACCTGCCCGGCGCGCCTACGCTCGGCGCATTGTGCGAGGCGATTCTCGCTGCGTGCCCTGCCCTGCCCCGGCTTCGGCTGTCGTCGATCGACGGAGCCGAAGTCGACGAAGCCCTGTTCGCCCTGCTCGCGCACGAGGCGCGGATGATGCCGCATGTCCACCTCTCGCTGCAATCGGGTGACGATCTCGTGCTCAAGCGGATGAAGCGCCGCCACAGCCGCGCGCAGGCCGTGCAACTGGTCGAGCGATTGCGCGCCCACCGGGCCGATCTCGGGCTGGGCGCCGACCTGATCGCGGGCTTTCCGACCGAGGACGAGGCGATGCACGCCAACAATCTGTCGATCGTCGCCGAGCTCGGCATCGTGCATGGCCACGTCTTTGCCTATTCGCCGCGCCCCGGCACTGCGGCGGCGCGCATGCCGCAAGTCGAACCCGCGCGGGTCAGGGCACGCGCCGCGCAACTGCGCGAAGCGGTTGCCGGGCAGCGCGCAGGCTGGCTCGCCAGCATGGTGGGAACCCCGCTTGAGGTCCTGGCCGAGCGGGACGGCACCGGTCATGCGGCGAACTTCGCGCCCGTGGTCCTTCCCCTGGGCAGCACGCCAGGCGACATCGTGACTGTGACTCCCGGCGCCGTCGTCGAAGGCAAGCTGGCATGAGCGACGAGCAGTCCGACAGCGGCTGGTCGCAGCGCCTGCTCGGCGGCTTTCGCCAGACTTCCGAGCGGCTTACCGGCAACCTTGCCGGCATTGTCGCCAAGACCCGCCTGACAGACGAGCAGCTCGACGATATCGAGGATGCGCTGATCATGTCCGACCTTGGCCCGCGCGCAGCAGCGCGGATCCGCGAAAGGCTGGCGCAGGAACGGTTTGAGCGCGACGCCGACGAGCGCGCGATCATGGAAGTGGTCGCCCGCGAGATTGCCGACATCCTGCGTCCCGTGGCCAGGCCGCTCGACGTGGTGGCCTTCCCGCGCCCGCAAGTCGTGCTGGTCATCGGGGTCAACGGCTCGGGCAAGACCACGACCATCGCCAAGCTTGCCCACCTGTTTCAGGAACAGGACTATTCAGTGATGCTGGTGGCAGGCGACACGTTCCGCGCCGCCGCCATCGGTCAGCTCGCGGTCTGGGCCGAGCGGCTCGGCGTGCCGATCATCACGGGGCCGGAAAAGGGCGATCCGGCCAGCGTCGTGTTCGATGGCCTCAAGGCGGCGACCGAGCGCGGCACCGATGCACTGATCGTCGATACGGCCGGGCGTCTGCAGAACAAGCGCGAGCTGATGGACGAGCTAGCCAAGATCCGCCGCGTGCTTGGCCGCCTCAATCCCGAGGCCCCGCACGATGTCGTGCTGGTGCTCGATGCGACCAATGGCCAGAACGCGCTTGCCCAGATCGAGACCTTTCGCGAAGTTGCCGGGGTTACCGGCCTGATCATGACCAAGCTTGACGGCACTGCGCGCGGCGGCGTGCTGGTGGCCGCGGCCGAGCAGTTTGGCTTGCCGATCCACGCCATCGGCGTAGGCGAGAAGATCGACGACTTGCGCCCGTTCGACCCCGATCTGGTGGCGCGGGTGATTGCAGGAGTAGCCTGATGACTGCCGAGAGCGGCGCGCAGCCCGCAAAACCCAAATCGACCTGGCTCAGCCTGGCAGTCGACTATGGCCCGATCCTGATCTTCTTCCTGGTCTATCGCTACTATTCGCCCGACGACAAGGACAACGCATTGGGCGAAGTCATGGCCGTGGTGCGCTCCACCGCCGCTTTCGTAGTGGCCTCGGTGATTGCCATCATCGTATCGAAATGGAAGCTGGGCCACATCTCGCCGATGCTGTGGCTATCGACCGGGCTGATCGTGTTCTTCGGCACCCTGACGGTGATTTTCCAGGAATCGTTCTGGATCCAGATCAAGCCGACGGTGATCTACCTGTTCTTCGGCATCTCGCTGCTGATCGGCTGGTTGCGCGGGGTCTCGCTGGTCAAGCTGGTGCTCGGCCCGGCGTTCGAGGGGC
>JBIPOX010000148.1:0-4680 GCA_044378785.1 Novosphingobium sp. | reverse complement strand
GGCAGTTCCTCGCGGGTCTTGTCGGGCCACATGCCCAGCCCGAGGAAGCCCTTGCCGGTGCGCGCGCCTATCGCCTTGACCTGATCGAGGTGGCGACCGGTCTCGGCGCAGGTCTGGTGCAGGTTTTCGAGCGGTGCGCCCGACAGCTCAAGCTGGCCAGCCGGCTCGAGGCTGACCGTGCCATCGCTGCCCGACATGGCGATGACCTTTCCGCCCTCGATCACTGGCTCCCAGCCGAACTCGGTAAGCGCCATCAGCAGGTCGCGGATGCCGCCCGGCTCGTCATAGGACGGGGCGTGGTGATCGCTGGCGCAGTAGACGAATTTCTCGTGCTCTGTGCCGATCCGCCATGCGGCAGGGGGCTTTTCGCCAGCCGCCATCGGCTCGGCCAGCTGGCCGACATGCTCGATGACCGGATCGTCCTTGCCCGAGGCCTGCCGCGTGCTCATGTCTGGCCCGTTAGGCCACGAAATTTTCGAGCGCCAGCTATTTGTTCCAGTCTCCCGCACTGGCCATCCACACCGCCATTGCCGCGATTGCCGCCGTCTCGCCGCGCAGGATACGCGGGCCAAGGCTGATCGCGCGCGCTTGCGGCAGCGCCCGGATCAGGTCGCGTTCCGCCTCGTCGAAACCGCCTTCGGGCCCGACCAGCAAGGCTGCCGGGCCGGGATTGGCAGCAAAGGCGGCAAGCGCCGGTTCGCCCCCGTTCTCGTCGGCGAAGAACAGCACGCGATCCTGCTGCCAATCCTTTAGTAGGGCTTCCAGCCTTACCGGCTCGGCCAGCCCGGGCAGCGCGGTTCGCGCGCATTGCTCTGCCGCCTCGGTCATGATCGTGCGGGCGCGCTCTGCATTGAGCTTGTCGGCCACGCAGCGGCGGGTGAGCACTGGCTGCACCTGCGCGACGCCCAGTTCGCTTGCCTTTTCGAGGACAAGATCGAAGCGGTCCTTCTTGAGCAGCGCCGCGCACAGGGTGAAATCGGGGACGGCCTCGCGCTCGCGCAGCCTGCTCGCGACTGTCATCACGACCTCGCGCTTGCCTGTCTGGGTAACCCGTGCCGCCCATTCGCCAGTGATATCGTCGCACAGGATCACCGCGTCGCCTTCGCTCACGCGCATCACCCGCGTCAGGTAATGCGCCTGGTTGCCTTCGAGGACGACCTGCGCTCCTTGCGTCAGCATATCGCCGATAAACAGGCGCGGGGCGCTCTTGGGCGGCCAGGCGGGGGTAGCGGGCATTGTCCGCCTCTAGCCGATTGGCGCGGGCGCGGCTATCTCCGGCCGATGAGCGCCGAAATCGTCCCTGACAGCGAACATCGCGGCTTAATTGCCGCCTTGCCCGGACGGCTGCGCGACTATGCCCTGCTTGCCCGGTTCGACCGGCCAATCGGCTGGTGGCTGCTGTTCTGGCCCTGCGCCTGGGGCGTGCTGCTGGCAGGCGGCGAACACCGCTGGGGCCTGATCGGCTGGCTGCTGCTCGGCGCGATCGCGATGCGCGGCGCGGGCTGCGTCTACAACGACATTGTCGATGCCGAGCTTGACCGGCAAGTGGCGCGCACTGCCAGCCGCCCGATCGCCAGCGGCAGGGTAAGCAAGCGCGCGGCCTGGCTCTGGCTGCTCGCCTTGTGTCTGGTCGGCCTTGCGGTGCTGCTGCAATTGCGCTGGCAGGCCCAGCTCGTAGCGCTGGCGAGCCTGGCCCTGGTGGCTGCCTATCCCTTCATGAAACGGATCACCTGGTGGCCGCAGGCCTGGCTCGGCCTGGTGTTCAGCTGGGGTGCCCTGGTCGGCTGGACGGAGCTGCGCGGCGATAGCCTTGCCGTGCTGGCTGCGCTCTATGCAGGTTCTGTCTGCTGGGTGATCGGATACGACACGATCTACGCGATGCAGGACCGGGAGGACGACGCGCTGGTTGGCATCCGGTCAAGCGCGCTGCGCATGGGCGCGCATATCAAGAGCGGAACCGCGCTGGTCTACCTTGCCGCGATCGGCCTGTGGTCGCTCGCCTTCTGGCTGCTGCGCGGCGAGTGGCTGGCGCTAGCGGCGCTGGTGCCGATGGCCTTGCATCTGGGCTGGCAGGTCGCCGGCCTGCGCGCCGACGGCGACAATGCGCTGGCGCTGTTTCGTTCGAACCGGTTTGCCGGCCTGCTGATGGCGCTGGCCTGCTGGGTCGCGGGCAATGCCGGGTTGTAGCGGGAGCGCCTGGGCCATGTGCAACCTCTATCGCCTGACCCGCCCGGTCGACGAGATCGCGCATCTCTTCGACGTCGTCGCAGAGCACGGCGTCAACTTCGGCGAGGAGGTCTATCCCGGCTATCCCGGGCTAGTGGTTGCGCAGGGCCGGGCACGGACGATGACCTGGGGTTTCCCGCTCGTGCTCAAGGGGCGGCAAGGCCAGCCGCTCAAGCCCAAGCCGGTTACCAATGCGCGCGAGGACAAGCTCGCCACGCCGTTCTGGCGCACCAGCTTCGAGAGCCGCCGCTGCCTGATCCCGCTCAGCGCCTGGGCCGAGGCGGAAGGGCAGGCGGGACGGATGACCCGGACCTGGTATGCCCTGCCGGAGGCAGAGTCTTTCGCAGTCGCCGGGCTGTGGCGGGCCAGTACCGAATGGGGCGAAGTCTATTCCATGGTGATGGTCGATGGCTCGCCGCTGATGGCCGATGTCCACGATCGCATGCCAGTGATCCTCGATCGCGCGGACTGGACACGCTGGATGCAGGGCGATCCCGAGCAGGCGCTTTCGCTGTGCCGGACCTGGCCGGGCGCGCTCGATGTGGAGCGCACCAGCGAGCGTTGGGCAGGCAGTCGTGCGCCGGGATCGCAGGATTTGCTGCTGTAAAGGCCTTTGCGGGCCATTGTCACAAACCCTGTGGATATCTTGTTCAAAAAATGTCATGCAGACCCTCTAAACCCGTATCTCGATTGCACTTGAGATTCGCGACATCGTTGCGACCATGGGGAGTTTGGCCGGGCAATGGACAAGGACGATCTGATCTCGATCGGCACGCTGGCGCAGCGCACCGGCATAGCGGTTTCCGCGATCCGTTTTTACGAGGACAAGGGGCTGCTGTTCTCCGAGCGGACCAGTGGCGGTCAGTGCCGTTTCCGCCGCTCCGACATTCGCCGTTTGTCGTTCATCCTCATCGCTCAGCGCCTCGGCATGGGGCTCGACGAGATCGAACGGACGATGGATCGCCTGCCCCGGCATCGCACCCCGACCCAGGCGGACTGGCGCCGGATCAGCCAGCAGATGCGCGACGAGATCGACGGCAAGATCGCGCTGCTCACCCGCACCCGCTCGCGCCTTGACGAATGCATCGGCTGCGGCTGCATGAGCCTTGAGCGCTGTCAGCGCACCAACCGGCAGGACCGGGCCGCCGGGGCCGGGCCGAGGCCGAGGTTCGTGCTGCAGGATTGAACCGGTGCGGCGCGGGCTGGCTCACGTCGCGCTTCTGGTTCGCGACTACGACGAGGCCATTGCCTTCTACTGCGGAACTCTCGGTTTCGAACTGGTTGCCGACGACTATCAGCCCGAGCAGGACAAGCGCTGGGTTCTGGTAAGGCCCGGTCTGGGCGACGAGCGGGCAACGACTATCCTGTTGGCGCGAGCCCCATCGGACGATCAGGCGCGTTTTGTCGGCAATCAGACAGGCGGGCGTGTTTTCCTGTTCCTGCATACCGACGATTTCGATCGCGACTATGCCGCGTTTCGTGGGGCGGGCGTGCGCTTCGTTCGCGAGCCGGTTCGGGCTGACTACGGCACAGTTGCGGTTTTCGAGGACATCTATGGCAACCGCTGGGACCTGATCGGGCCGGGCGGCGCGGGTTAGATTCCCAGGGCCTTGCGCAGCTCGGCATTGATCCGCGACTGCCAGCCCTTGCCGGTGGCGCGGAATTTTTCGATCACGTCGGGATCGAGCCGCAGCGTGATCTGTTTCTTGGGGTTTTCGGAAGGGGGGCGGCCGAGTGGGTTGGTCCAGGTTCCCTTTGCCGGACGCACCAATTTCCCGTCGACATAGATCGCCGCACTGCGGAAATGATCCTCGGTCCATTCCGGTGCGTCATCGGGATCAATCCAGGGCTCGCTTTCGTGCTTCGATTTCGCTGTCATGGGCGTGTCTCATCGAGTTGATGCGGCGGCTCTGGCCCCGGTCTGTCCAGACGACCGCGACCAAGCGATCGTTCAGGAAACCAAAAGTGATCTGACGAGCCTCGCCATAGTCGGTTCGATCATCTTCGAGGACCATGAAACTCGATGCAAACACAATCGGCGCATCGTTGAAGTCCAGACCACGTTCTTGGAGCGTTTTGAGTCGCTTGACTTCGTCGTATTCGATCTCAATCTTCATCAACGAAACCTCCGCGCCTCTCAACCGTTCATCACTATGTCCTTTCCATTCCGTTGCCCCCGTTCGAGGTCGGGGAGGGCAATCCCAACGTGAATTTTGTAACTACAAAAATGTCGAATGTCAACCCTACTCCGCCGCCAGCAGCTCCTCCGCGCCGCCAAGATCGACGCTAACCAGGCGCGAGATGCCCTTTTCGATCATTGTCACCCCGAACAGCCGGTGCATGCGGCTCATCGTCACGGCGTTGTGGGTGACGATCAGGTAGCGCGTGTCCGTCTCGGCGACCATCGCGTCGAGCAGGTCGCAGAAGCGCTCGATGTTGGCATCGTCGAGCGGC
>JBIPOX010000248.1:0-3308 GCA_044378785.1 Novosphingobium sp. | reverse complement strand
GACGTAGAGGTTCTCCTTGCTGCCGAAGTAGTGATAGATCATCCGCATGTTCGCGCCGGACCGTTGCGCGATGGAATCGATCCTCGCCCCGCTCAGGCCGTTCTCGGCAAATTCATCGATCGCTGCCTGCAGGATGCGTTGGCGCGTACCGGCCGCGTCGCGGCGGCGCGGCGCGCGCGCAGTCGGTTCGGGCGCGGGCTGCTTGGCCAAGGCCGAACGCGCGCCAACCGGGCCGCGACCGGCCTTTCGGGCGGGAGTTCTGGCGATCGGTTTCATCCGGTCATGTCCTCATATCCGGTGCGATTTTCCGCCAAGGCGATAGCAGCGCGCACCGTGTTGTCGATCAGATAGGCAGTGGTGAGCGGGCCAACCCCGTCAGGCGATGCAGAGATCGCTCGCGCCACCGCGCCTGCCGATACATGATCGACATCGCCGACGATCGCGGTCGCTCCCGCTTCATCGACCACGGCATTGATGCCGATATCGATAACGGTCGCGCCCCGGGTGAGGTGATCCGCAGTGATCAGCCCGGGCTTGCCGACAGCGACGAACAGCACTTCGGCACTGCGGCAGGCGGCGGCAAGATCGCGGGTATCGATATGCGCAACGGTCACAGTCGCGCCGCGCTGGAGCAGCAGTTCGGCCAGCGGACGACCGACCGTGAACGAGGCACCGACCACGGTTGCGGACATGCCGCGCAGCGAGCCCAGCACATGCTCGGCCAATGTGACTGCCGCCAGAGCGGTGCACGGACGCAGCCCCGGCAGTGCGCGCGCGAGCAAGCCGGCATTGTGGGGGGTCAGCCCGTCGACGTCCTTGGCCGGATCGAGCGCGGCGGCCAGGCCTTCGGGAAACGGCGCGAGTGGCAGGATAGCGTCGATTGCCGGGTCGCGGTTCATCGCCTGCACTGCTGCGCTCATCTCGTGCGCCGTGAGCACCTCGATTGCGCTATCCACCCCGGCCTGGTCGGCCAGCTGCGCGATCCTGCGCCAATAGGTCTGCGCGCCCGGGTTCGCACCGGAGCATAGCGCGGCGAGGCGCGGAGCGCGGCCATGCGCGGCGCGAAACGTATCGGCCAGCTTGGCCGTGGCCGCGATCATGCCGTCGGCCAGGGCGATCCCGTCGAAGATCGTCGCGCTCATCGCGACAGGTTCTCGACCAGGCGCTGCAGGAATTGCGCCCCCTGTTGCAATTGATCGAGCGCGATCCATTCGTCGGGCTGGTGCGCCTGGACGATCGATCCGGGGCCGCACAGCACGGCCGGAATACCGGCCCGCTGGTAAAGCCCGGCCTCGGCGACGAAAGGCGCGCCGGTCATGGCATTATCGCCAGTGAGCGCGCGGGTCAGCACTTCGGCAGCGCTGCCGGGATCGAGAGTAAGCGGCGGTGCGGCAGCGATACTGGTGATCGCAACGCCGCCTTCGGGAGCAATCGCCTTGATCCGCCGGTCGATGGCTTCGGCGCGCTCGCGAAACTGCGCTTCATAGCGATCGGCCTCGGCCTCGTCGGGCGCGCGCAGGTCCCAGCGGAACGTGCACACGCGCGCGAGGATATTGGCAGCAGTGCCGCCTTCGACCAGCCCGACCGACAAGGTCGTTCCGGGCGGATCGCAGATCGGATCGACATGCATCCTTGACTGTGCCTCGGCATCCATATCGGCGATTAGCGCCATCAGTTCGGTCGCTTGGGTGATCGCCGATATGCCGTGACTGCGCAGACTGGAATGCGACTCGCGACCTGTCACGACAACGTCGAACACCCGGATGCCCTTGTGCGTCGAGACGACCTTCATGCTGGTCGGCTCGCCGATGATTGCCAAGGCCGGGCGCGGGCCTAGCTGCGTCAGCTGTGCGATCAGGCCCGGCGCACCAAGGCAGCCGACTTCCTCGTCATAGGTCACCGCGAACTGGATCGGCCGCGTCAGACCAGCAATCGTCGGTTCGTCGAGCAAGGCCAGGACCAGCGCGATAAAGCCCTTCATGTCGGCCGTGCCGCGCCCGTAAAGCCGCTCGTCGCGGCGGGTCAGCGTCCACGGATCGCTGGTCCACGGCTGTCCATCCACCGGCACGACATCGCTATGGCCACTGAGCAAGACCCCGCCGTCGCGGGGCGGGCCGATGCAGGCATGGAGGTTAGCCTTGGTGCCATCGCTGCTCTCGACCAAGCTACAGGCATGGCCGCGCGCCTCGAGATAGGCAGCAATCCAGTCAATCGCGGCCAGGTTCGACTTGTGCGAGGTCGTATCGAAAGCGATCAGGCGTTCGAGGATCGGCAGCGCCCGCTCAAGCATTGACTCGCTCATAGCTCGATTTCCGCGAAGTCAGGCACCTTCGAGGAGACGAATGCGCCATTCCGGATCAGCCGCCGCTCTGTCCATGGCCGGGTGAGCAAGAGATTGATGCTGGCGGCGCGGTAGAGCACGAGGTTGGCGGGCATCCCGGCGGCGAGGTTTTGCGGCGCGCCAAACAAGGTGCCGGGCGTGGTTGTCACCGCGCGCGGCCAGTCACCGATCGGATGGTCGAGGTGCGCGATCTTCACGGCGTCGCGAAAAGCCTCCAGCAGGTTGAAGTCGCCATAGGGGTAATAGGGATCGCGGCAATTGTCGCTGCCAATGCAGACCGGGATGCCGCGCCGTGCCATCTCGTGGAGCAAGGTAACCCCCCGCCATCGCGGCGTCCGGCCTGCAACCCGGTCCTGCAAGTAAAGGTTGCAACTCGGCAGGCTGACCACGGTGATATTGGCGCTGGCGACTAGGTCGAGCGTCTCGTCGACCTGCGCCTCGTCCTGCTGCGCCAGGCTGCAACAGTGGCCGACCGTGACCGGGATGGCGCCATCATAGCGCAGCGCGACGCGGGCGATCCGCCGCAGCACGTCGGACTGCGGATCGCCGTTTTCGTCGGCGTGAAAATCGAGCGCTAGCCCGTGACGGTCGGCAAGTGCGAACAGGGCTTCGAGCCCTTGGTCAAGCTGCGGCGATAACGGGGCGAAAGCGCCCAGCACCCCATTATGAGACACGACGAGCCGGCATATCCGTTCCAGCGTCGCAGGATCAGCAAGCCTGTCGGTCGAGATCAAGGGGACAGCCTGCAACGCTATCCGGCCTGCCCATTCGTAGCGCAGGCCTGCGAAAATCTCCCAGCGCTGCTCGACTTCGTCGTTTTGGGAAAGCAGGTGGGTGCGCAGTGCCCGCACGCCATAGCCATAGGCGCAGGCGAGGCCAAAACGCATCCGCCGCTCCACGTCCTCGCCGCTCCCGTAGCACTCGCGATCGGCCACGACCGCGCGCGAGGCGGCCGCGAAAGTGCCAT
>JBIPOX010000189.1:0-4115 GCA_044378785.1 Novosphingobium sp. | reverse complement strand
GAAGACGATTACCGCCCGCGAGATCGAGGCAGTGATCGCGACCATGGCGCGGATCCCGCCCAAGTCGGTTAGTTCTGACGACAAGAAGGCGCTCGGCAGTCTGAACACCGATCTCAAGCGCGTCGTGTTTGGTCAGGACAAGGCGATCGACCTGCTCGCCACAGCAATGAAGCTGTCGCGCGCCGGGCTGCGCGATCCCGACAAGCCGATCGGCTCGTTCCTGTTTTCGGGGCCGACCGGGGTCGGCAAGACCGAGGTCGCCAAGCAGCTCGCCTCGATCATGGGCATCCCGATCCAGCGCTTCGACATGTCGGAATATATGGAGCGCCACTCGGTCAGTCGCCTGATTGGCGCACCGCCGGGCTATGTCGGCTACGATCAGGGCGGCCTGCTTACCGATGCGATCGACCAGCAACCGCACTGCGTCCTGCTACTCGACGAGATCGAGAAAGCCCACCCCGACCTGTTCAACATCCTCTTGCAGGTGATGGACAACGGACGGCTCACCGACCACCACGGCAAGACCGTCGATTTTCGCAATGTCGTGCTGATCATGACCACCAATGCCGGTGCTTCGGACATGGCGCGCCAGGGCATCGGCTTCGGCGACGTGTCGAAAGAGGACGCGAGCGACGAGGCGGTCAAGCAGATGTTCTCGCCCGAGTTCCGCAACCGGCTCGATGCGATCGTGCCCTTTGCCTATCTCGGCAAGGATACGGTCAGCCGGGTGGTCGACAAGTTCATCCTTCAGCTCGAGCTGCAGCTGGCCGAACAGAACGTCCATATCCAGTTCGACAGCGAGGCCCGCGACTGGCTGGCCGAGCGCGGCTATGACAAGCTCTATGGCGCGCGGCCGATGGCGCGGCTGATCCAGGAGAAGGTCAAACAGCCGCTCGCCGAGGAGCTGCTGTTCGGCAAGCTGGCGCAGGGCGGCGAGGTGCATGTCTCGCTCAAGACCAACGAGGATGGCGCAGCCGCGCTCGCTTTCGAGATGAGCCCTGCCCCACCCAAGACGGTCAAGCCCAGGAACACGCCAGGCAAGGCGGCGGCGAAAAAGCCCGCCGCCAAGGCTGGCGAGACCCCGGAGAGCGGCGCGGCCGATTGATCCCGATCAAGGTTGCCTTGCCCCTCGCCTGCTAGGCGTGCCTTGTCCGGCAATCCGGACTGCAGGCAAAAGGAGAGGGCATTGGCAAGCGTGGCAGTCGATACCAGGCCCGAAACACCGTTCGACCGCCTCGGCGGGCACGCGACCTTTCGCGCGATTTGCAACCGCTTTTACGACCTGATGGACAGCGAGTCGGCCTATGCAGACTTGCGGGCAATGCACGCGGCAGACCTTGCGCCGATGCGCGAATCGCTGCCGCTGTTCCTCGCGGGCTGGGCTGGCGGTCCGCGCGACTGGTTCGAGGCCAATCCGGGCCGCTGCATGATGAGCGTGCACAAGCCCTATGCGATCTCCCGGGCTGTAGCCGGGCAATGGGCCGAAGCAATGCGGCGTTCCATAGCCGATGTCGCGCCTGAGCCCGCCGATATGGCCAAGGCGATGGCCGATGTCCTGGCCAAACTCGCCACCGGCATGGGCCGCGACTGATCAAAGTCTGATCAGGGTCTGGTCAGCCCAGGCCGTTCGCCTGCTTGTGGGCCCGGCCATTGATGACATAGTGCTCGACGCCAGTGCGGTTGCCCGCAACGGCAGCATCGTCGAGATCGCGCAGATGCTTGGCCGGGCGGCCGACCCAGAGCTGGCGTGCGCCGATCCGCTTGCCCGAAGTCAGCATCGCGCCTGCCGCCAGCATACCGTCGCTCTCGATCACGCAGCCATCCATGATGATCGCGCCCAGCCCGACGAAAGCGCGCGGCTCCAGCGTGCAGCCGTGGATCATCGCCATGTGACCGATCAGCACGTCCTCGCCGATCAGGGTGGGAAACCCGCCCGGAAACTGCGGGGTGTCGCTGTCGCAATGGATGACGGTCCCGTCCTGGACATTGGTGCGCGCGCCGATGACAATGCGGTTGACGTCTGCGCGGATCACGCAGTTGTACCAGATGCTGACATCCGGGCCGATCTCGACATCGCCGATGATGCGGCAGCCCGGGGCGATGAACGCACTGTAATGCACGCGCGGCATCTTGCCGTGAATGCCGGCGACGGTGATGTCGGTTCGTTCGGTGGTCATTACATCCCCGTTAGCATATGCCAGCGCATCGCCGGAAGGATTGAGGCGTGATCGTCAGTCCAGGACCGCACGGCAGGCGGTGCGAGCGCTTCCCATTTCGCATCGCCGCCGGGTTTCGCAAGCGCTTCGAGGCTTTTGCGGTCGCGCGCCAGCGCCACCCATGACGAAGATGTCAACTCGCTCCGGTCGGCCTGCACATCATTGCGGATCGCCGTCGCAAGGCCAAGGTCGCGGGCGATGGCAGCGACGACCGGCTCGAGATCGACGAAGCGGTTCGAGATATGGAGCACGACGACGCCATCGGCGGCGGTCGCGCGCATATAGACCTCCATTGCCTCGCGGGTGATCAGGTGCAGCGGGATCGCATCGGAGGAAAAGGCATCGACCGCGAGAACGTCGGAACTGCCGGGCCGTTCCTCGGCCAGCTTCAGGCGCGCATCGCCGAGCACCATCCTCGCCTGAGGAGTGCATTGCGAGAGATAGGTGAAGGTCCCTCGCCGCGAGAACTCGACGACCACCGGATCGATCTCGAAAAAGGTCCAGGACTGGCCGTCGCGACGATAGCAGGCGAGCGTGCCAGTGCCGAGTCCGACCACGCCAACCCGCGCCTGCGGGCCGCGCGCCTGCGGCAAGCTGTCGAGTACCAGTCCGACGCCCGATGTCGGGCCGTAATAGGTCGTCGGCTCGCGCGCCCGGGCGGGATCGGTCGATTGCTGGCCGTGCAGGGTGGTCCCGTGGACGAGCTTGCGCACCTGGGTCCCGGGTCGGTCCTCGATGGTGTAGATGCCGAAATAACTGCGGCTGCGTTCGCGATTGAGCGAGGACTCGATCGTGTCGATGCCGCCCTGCGCCAGCATCAGCGCGGCCAGCACCGACACGAACAGGCCGCGCCAGGGCAGGAGCATCACGCCGACCCCGCACAGCATGATCGTCAGGAACAGGCGGTGCGCCAGCGCTTCGCGATCGACGATCACGCCATGCAGCATCCAGGCGAAAGCGGCCGCAGCGATGACCAGCACGATCAGGGCAACGCGGATCACTGGCGGGTCGATGCCATATTGCCGATGCCAATTGAGCAGCGGCGGCAGGGGCATCAGGAGCGCGGCGGCGATCACCAGCAGCGGATGCTCCCAGACCCAGTCGAACAGCGCAGGCGCGGCAATCGCGGTGAAAGCGCCGCCCAGCGCGCCGCCCACCGACATGGCGAGATAAAAATCCGTCAATCGCGCCGCCGAGGGCCGCAACTCGTAAAGCCGGCTATGCAGGCTGATTGCGACGCTCAGCAACAAGGCGAGGCTGGCAATGGCGACAGCCATGCCGCCCGAGCCGTGCGAGAGCATGGCCAGCCCGCCGCAAACCAGCAGCACCAGGGGTGCCAGCAGGCCGAATGCCCATGCCACCTCGCGCCTCTCGGCAAAGGCGACGACAAAGCTCAGCAGATAGAGCCCGAGCGGGATCACCCACAGCAGGGGCATTGCGAAAATGTCGGTAGTGAGGTGGGTCGTGGTCGAAAGCATCAGGCCCGAAGGAACCGCCGATAGCGCGATCCAGTGCAGCACCCGGCGCATGCCGGGGCGATGGGCACTGGCCGCTTCCGGCCCGGCGCTCTCAGGTTCGAGCCTGGCCGCGGCTTCCGCCGGTTGCCAGCGTGCAAAAGCGCAAGCAGCTACCAGCAGCACCAGCAGCACATAGCCAGCGCTCCAGACCAGGCTTTGCCGCTCGATCGACAGCAAGGGCTCGGCCAGCAGCGGATAGGCCATCAGCCCGGCAAAGCTGCCGACGTTCGATGCGGCATAGAGCGCCCAGGGTTCCCCGGCGGCGGGATGCGAAGCAAACCAGCGCTGCATCAGCGGGGCCTGCGCCGACATGGCGAAGAACACCGGCCCGATTGTGAGCAGCAGCAGCAGCGGCACCCACAGCACTTCCCAGCCAGCAGCG
>JBIPOX010000012.1:0-11612 GCA_044378785.1 Novosphingobium sp. | reverse complement strand
TCGGCAAGGTCAGGCCGCACAGGCACAGCAGCGCGAGGTGGACAGTTGCCTGCCGCCGCTGCGATCCGTGCGACAGCCAATGCGCATAGGCATAGCCTGCCAGCAGCAGCGACTGGTAGACGATCATCGCGCTGTTCCACACGTTCGGCGCACCGCCGAGACGCGGCAGCACCATGCGCGCCACCATCGGCTGGACGAGGAACAGCAGGAAACTGCCCGCAAGGATGGTCGCGACGAACAGGCTGCGCGCAGCCCCAGTCTGGAGTGCCGATCTCACGCGCTGAGCAGCCTCGCAGCGAACTGGGCATGATAGGTCAGCACGCCCGAACAGCCGGCGCGCTTGAATGCGAGCAGGGTTTCCATCACCAGCGCCTCGCGATCGCCGACCCCTGCCGCCACGGCGGCCTCGATCATCGCGTATTCGCCGCTAACGTGATAGGCGAAGACCGGAACCTCGAAGCGCTGCTTCACCGCGTGGACAATGTCGAGATAGGGCAGCCCGGGCTTGACCATGACGCTGTCTGCGCCCTCGTCGAGGTCCATGGCGACCTCGCGCAGTGCTTCCGCGGTATTGGCGGGATCCATCTGGTAGGTCTTCTTGTCGCCCTTGAGCAGCCCGCCCGAACCGACCGCGTCGCGGAACGGGCCGTAAAACGCCGAGGCATATTTGGCGGAATAGCTCATGATCTGGACATTGGCGTGGCAATCGGCCTCGAGCGCGCCGCGGATCGCGCCAATCCGTCCGTCCATCATGTCGGACGGGGCGATAATGTCGGCGCCTGCCGCTGCCTGGTTGAGCGCCTGGCCGACCAGCACATCGACCGTCGCATCGTTGAGCACATAGCCCGCCGCGTCGATCAGCCCGTCCTGCCCGTGGCTGGTATAGGGATCGAGCGCGACATCGGTAAGCACGCCGATGTCATCGCCTACGGCATCGCGAATCGCACGGATCGCGCGGCACATCAGGTTGTCGGGATTGAGCGCCTCGGCCCCGTCCTCGCTGCGACGTCCGGGCTCGGTGTTGGGAAACAACGCCACACACGGAATCCCCAAGGCAGCGGCTTCCCGGGCCCGCTCTGCAACAAGGTCAGGCGACCATCGTGAGACCCCGGGCAAGGTAGCGATCGGTTCCTCGATGCCCTGTCCGTCGGTCACGAACAGCGGCCAGATCAGGTCGCTGGGCAGCAGGTGGTTTTCGCGGTGGAGCGCGCGGCTCCAGGCGCTGGCGCGGGTGCGACGCAGGCGGGTGGCAGGATAGGTTCCGGTCATCGCCGACCCGATTGCCGCAAATCCGGCGCGTCTTCAATGGTCCTTGGCGCAAGCGGCCTTAACGCAGGCTCGCCAGCCGTGCTCCGCCGGGATCGGTCGCAGCCTTGGTCGGGGCATGCGCGATCCGGTCAATCTCGCGCGAGAGGCTCACCAGGTTCGTAGTGCGACCCGGCGCAATGTTTTCGAGCGCTTTGCCGACTGGCACCTCCCGAAGGGATTTCAGACGCGCGCGGAACTTGGCGAGTTCCTCGCCGGATACCTGCGGCTGCGCGACAAAGCGGACCGACAGCGGGTTGATCTTGGCACCGCCACGATAGACCTCGAAATGCAGGTGCGGTCCAGTCGACAAGCCGGTTGAGCCGACATAGCCGATCACTTGTCCCGCGCGGACCCGGGTGCCGCGCGAAACCGCAAAGTCGCTCATGTGCGCATAGCCCGAGCCGAGGCCGCCGGCATGTTCGATGCGCACGAACTTGCCATGGCCGCCATGCCAGCCTGCGTAGCTGACGATCCCGTCGCTCACCGCGACAATCGGGGTGCCGAAGGCCGCTGCATAGTCGACCCCGCCATGCATCCGCGTATAGCCCAGGATCGGATGTCGGCGCAGGCCGAAGCCGGAGCTGAGGCGACCGGACACTGGCTGGAAATAGCGCGAGGTCTGGCGACCGAGGCCCGAGGCCTCGAACATCTGGCCCCCCACGCCATTGCCCTTGCCCCAGCGCACCAGTTGCAATTGCGACTTTCCGCCGCGCTCAAGCCCGGCGTAGAGCAGTTCGCCGACCTGGCGCTCGCCCCGCGCCGAGCGCTTGTAAGCGACGACGATGTCGAATTGGTCACCAGCGCCGACGTCGCTTTCCAAGCTGACGTGCTCGTCGATGGCACGCAAGTATTGCTCGATCGCCTTGAGCGGCGCACCGGCAGAGCGGGCGGAACGGTAAAGGCTCGAGCCGACCGGCCCGCGAATGCGCAGCGGCGTCGTATCCACGGCGATCGGCTGACGCTCGAGCGTCAACCCGCCGCCACGCCGCTCGATCGCAAGGTCGAGATCGAAACGGGCACGGAACGACAGCTTGTCGAGTGGGCGGGCCTGCTCGGGACCGGGGCGCTTGCCCAGCACGATGTCGAATTGCGTGCCTGGCTCGATCTGGCCAAGGGTAGCGACGAGCTGGAGCGAGGGCCGTTCCGGCGCGGACCGAAGCGGCTGGACCAGCGGCGTCGCGCCCATCCGGCGGCCGCTGTCGGCACCCAGCGCCAAGGGCATGATCATGTGGCTGCGAAATTCGTCGCGCACCGGCTGGTCGACCGGCATGGCGGTCGCTGCCTCGACCGTGGTGAGATCGGGCCAGAACGAGATCGCCACCAGCCCGAGGCCGAGCATCGTGCCCAAGCCGCGAAACCAGCGACGGCTGCCGATGTCCTGCGCCAGATCCGGCGCGATTTCGATGGTGTGACAGCGGCGCTCGATTGTGTCGCGCAGGCGCGTCAAACGGGCGTGCCAGCGCTCCCGGCTGGAAGGTTCAAGTTCAATTGAACTTGATTGTCCGGGCGCAATGGCGCTTTCCTGTGCTGTCCGGCTGATTTGTTGCCCCTGGAGCAATGTGCCCTGATCCCGGCTGGGCCCGACGACGGCGGGCGAGTTGCGCAAACCTTTTGCCCGCTCAAGGTTAATCCTGTCCTAATTTATGTGGAAATCCGGCCTGGATTGACTGGGCGCGAGGCTTGTCCGCATGCTGCGCCGGTGCCACATTCGCACCTGCAATGGATTTCCATTTTCAGCCAGGCGGCAAAGCACCCGCGTCTGCCGCTCCGATCAAGGCGGTGCTGGGCCCGACCAACACGGGCAAGACCCATCTTGCCATCGAACGGCTATGCGCCCATTCGAGCGGCGCGATCGGCTTTCCGCTGCGGCTGCTGGCGCGCGAGGTCTATGACCGGGTCTGCGCCCTGAAGGGTGCCAACCGGGTCGCGCTGATCACTGGCGAGGAGCGGATCGAGCCCAGGGATGCGCGCTGGCTCTTGTGCACCGCCGAGGCGATGCCAGTCGGGGCAGATCTGGCCTTCGTCGCGCTCGACGAGGCGCAGCTATCCGCCGACCGCGAGCGCGGCCACCTGTTCACTGACCGCCTGCTGCATGCCCGCGGGCGCGAGGAGACCATGCTGCTCGGTTCCGCTTCGCTCGAACCGATGGTCCGCAAGCTGGTTCCGAAAGCCGAGATCGTCACGCGCCCGCGCTTCTCGACCCTGAGCCACGTCGGCGCGCGCAAGCTGTCGCGGGTGCCGCCGCGCAGCGCGATTGTCGCTTTCTCGGTCGAGCAGGTCTATGCTATCGCCGAGATGCTGCGCCGCTTTCGTGGCGGCGCAGCCGTCGTGATGGGCGCGCTCTCGCCGCAAACCCGCAATGCGCAGGTCGCACTCTACCAGTCAGGCGAGGTCGATTACCTGGTTGCCACCGATGCGGTCGGCATGGGCCTCAATCTCGATGTTGACCATGTTGCTTTTGCGGGCCTTTCCAAGTTCGACGGGCTGCGTCAGCGTCGCCTGACCACGGCCGAAATGGCGCAAATCGCCGGGCGGGCCGGCCGCCATCAGCGCGACGGCACTTTCGGCACCCTGTCAGGCGCGCACGCCCGCGATGCCCAATTCACCGACGAGGAGGTCTTCGCCATCGAGGAGCACCGCTTCGCTCCGCTAACCAGGCTCTATTGGCGCGATCCCGAGCCGCGTTTCGATTGCATCGCCACGCTGATCGCCGATCTCGAAGCGCATCCCGGCGAAGATGGCCTGGCCCCTGCTCCCGAGGCGATTGACCTCGCCGTGCTCAAGCGGCTGGCCGAAGAGAACGAAATCACCGACAGCGTCACGTCGCCGGACCGTGTCGCCCGCTTCTGGCAAGCCTGCTCGCTTCCGGATTTCCGCCAGCAAGGCCCCGACATGCACGCCCGCTTTGTCGCGCGGCTGTGGCAGGACCTGCGCCAGGGCGAGCTCGGCGGCGACTATGTTGCGGCCTCGATCGCGCAGCTCGACAATCCGTCAGGCGATATCGACACCCTGCAGGGCCGGATCGCGGCGATCCGCTCGTGGGCCTATATCGCGCAGCGGCCCGACTGGGTGCGCGCTCGCGACGAGATGGCTGCCCGCGCCCGCGCGGTCGAGGCACGGCTGTCCGACGCGCTGCATGGCCGCCTCACCGAACGGTTCGTCAATCGGCGCACTGCGGTGCTGATGAAGGGGCTAGGCGCAGATGCCGGATTGCTGTCGGTCCGGCTTGAGCAGGACGAAGTGCTGGTTGAGAACGAGCTGATTGGCGCTTTTGCGGGCCTGCGCTTCACGGTCGACCCGCTGGCGCGCCATTCCGACCGCAAGCTGCTGCTCGCCGCAGCCGAACGCCATGTGCCCGCTCTGCTGGCCCAGCGCGCGGTGACCCTGGCTGGGGAGCTCGCCTCCGCTCACGAAATTGTTGCCATCGAAGGCAATCGATTGGTCTGGCAAGGCAGTTGTCTTGCTAGCCTGACGCCTGGCCGCAGCGTGCTGCAGCCGCGCATCGCGCTGGATGGATCGCTGACCCAGCTGGCCGACAATGCACGCGAGGCCCTGCTCGCCGCGCTCGAACACTGGCTGGCGCGCCAGCTGGCACCGCTCGAGGCCTTGCGCGGGCTTGAGCTGGCCAGTCTGGCGAGCGAGGCTGGACCGGAACTGCGAGCGCTGCTGATCCGGCTGGTCGAAGCGGGCGGAATGCTTGCGCGGGCCAGCGCGGGCCTCGATGCGCTCGACAAGGGCCAGCGCGCGCAACTGGCCCGGCTCGGCGTGCGGGTCGGTGCGCTCGACCTGTTCGTGCCCGCCATGCTCAAACCACGCGCGCTGGCCGCCTGGACGCTTCTCGCCGCAATCGCGGGCAAGCCTGCAGCGGCCCCGGTCGATCCGATGCCGCCGGTTCTGTCCATCGAAGGCAAACACAAGCCGCCGCCTGGCTACCGCCGCACTGGCAGTCAGGCGGTCCGGCTCGACATGGCCGACAAGCTGCTGCGCGAGGCGCATGGCGCGCGCGCGGCGCGCAGCGGCGGGCGGCCGTTCACGCTCGATCCGGCCAAGGCAGTCTCGGCCGGTCTCAAACCGGAAAACTTCGCCCTGCTGCTGCGCGAGGCGGGTTTCCGTTCGCTGGTGCCTTCGCTCTTGCCCGATGGCGCTCAGGGTCCGCCGGCACCGTCGCGGTGGCGCTGGCGGCCTCCGCAAACCAGCGGGCCTGCGCCTGGCCGAGCTCGTAATGTTCCCAGCAAATCCGGGGCAGCTGCGCCGCCGGTTACCTTGTCGCCTTTCGCGGCGCTGGCCGGGCTGCTTGCTTGAGCATCGGCGTCGCATGAGGATCGACGTCAAATGAGCAGCGACGTCGCATGAGGATTGACAAGCTCCTGTGGTTCTTGCGCTTCGTGCGTAGCCGCAGCCTCGCCCAGGCGCTCGCACAGGAAGGTCACGTCCGGCTCAACGGCAATCGGGTCGAGCGGGCGCATCAGCGCATCGCGGTGGGCGACGTTCTCACCCTGCCATTCGGCCAGAGCGTGCGAATTATCGAGATTCTTGCCCTTCCGGTGCGGCGCGGCCCTGCTCCCGAGGCTCAATCCTGCTACCGGGTGCTTGACGAGACGGCCTCTAACCCATAGCGGAGGGCAACCGCAACGAAGCTTTTGAAAGGGGCTTTGCAGCTATGACCTACGTCGTCACGGATGCCTGCATCCGCTGCAAGTATATGGATTGTGTGGAAGTATGTCCGGTGGACTGCTTCTACGAGGGCGAGAACATGCTGGTGATCAATCCCAGCGAGTGCATCGACTGCGGCGTCTGCGAGCCCGAGTGCCCCGCCGAGGCGATCCTGCCCGATACCGAGGGCGATATCGAGCAATGGCTCGAGATCAACACCAAGTATTCCGCCGAGTGGCCGAATATCACGGTCAAGCGGGAATCGCCGGTCGACGCCGATGAGTACAAGGGCGGTGAAGGCAAGTTCGAGAAGTACTTCTCGCCCGAGCCTGGTCAGGGCGACTGATCTGCCAATCCGCCATGGACGGCGGATTTCCGCTGTTTTCAGCAATCTGGAGGCGAGAATCCCGCGCGGATTCTCGCCTCTGGCAATTTTGTTACAAACCTGCTATATAATCAGGAGACTGCCCGGCCGGTTTGGCCCAATGGCAGCCGGTTCAGATAGGGTGGGGTCGACAATCGGTGGGTGTCTGCATCTGACCGCTCAAGGGAAGATGCCGGTCGAACATGCGATGAGCATGGGCGATCAGCAGTCACGCAACGCAGCGACGCCCACAGGCGAAAGGACGATACATGACAGCCAAGGCTGACGCCTTCGATGTTGGAGACTACGTCGTTTATCCCAAGCACGGTGTCGGGCGAGTGATCGAGCTTCAGAATGAAGAGATCGCCGGCATGCAGCTTGAACTCTATGTGCTGCGCTTCGAAAAAGAACGGATGACCCTGCGGGTTCCGGTCAACAAGGTCGAATCGATCGGCATGCGCAAGCTTTCCTCTGACAAGACGCTCAAGGAAGCGCTCGATACCCTGACCCAGAAGCCCAAGGTCAAGCGCACCATGTGGTCGCGCCGCGCCCAGGAATACGAAGCCAAGATCAATTCGGGCGACCTCGTCTCGATCGCCGAGGTGACGCGCGACCTGTTCCGCGCCGACGACCAGCCCGAGCAAAGCTATTCCGAGCGCCAGATCTTCGAGGCCGCGAGCTCGCGCCTCGCCCGCGAACTGGCAGCGATGGAAAAGACCGATGAGAAGGCCGCGCTTGGCAAGATCCTCGCGATCCTCAACGAGAACGCGCCCAGGTATTACGAGAACGCCGAATCGGCCTGAGCCGAACGGTTTCCGCAAAGACAAGCAAGGCCGTCCCGGTTGGGGCGGCCTTTCTTGTTGAAAGTTCGCCGTGGTTCATGGCCTTGTCATGCCCGCTCTGGCATTGTCGCGCGATGACGCTGCGTCTCGCCTTGCCCCTGGCCCTGCTTGTCTTTCTGCCAGGCTGCCTTGCCAAGGCCGCGCTCGATGTCGTCACCGCCCCGGTGCGGGTAGCGAGCAAGGCGGTCGATCTTGCCACTACCAGCCAGTCGGAAGCCGACGAAAAGCGCGGCCGCGAATTGCGCAAGCGCGAGGAGCGGCTCGGCAAGCTCGAGCGCGCCTATGCACGCAATCGCCGCGAATGCGACGAGGGTGAGCGTCATGCCTGCAAGGAGGCGCGCGACAACCAGGCGGAGATTGACGACCTGATGGCGACGATGCCTTCCGACTACCGCTACTGAACTGCAGCGCGGGCCAATCGGTCGCGGATCGCCTTGCCCAGACCCTCATCCGGTATCGGCGCAACGGCGATCGCGGGTTTAGACGAAGCACCCGCTTCGTGGAGCAGCGCGTAGAGCCGCGCCGCCGCTTCGGCGAGATCGCCGCTGGCTGAGAGGCTGGCATGGCCCGCAACCGGTCCGAAACCGATGTGGAATTCGTCGTCTTGCGCCATTTCGGCATCGAGCCGCAGGGGTTTGCCTGGCGAATAGTGGCTGAGCAATTGTCCGGGGGCTTCGATCCGCGCGGGATCGACCGCCAGTTGCGGTGCTGCGCCAAGCACCTCTTCGATCTGCGCCTCGCTGACCGGTCCGGGACGCAGCATTTGCCAGCCACCTTGCGCGCGTAGCGCTAAGATCGTCGATTCGAGCCCCAGGGCACAGGCCCCGCCATCGATCACGGCGTCGATCGCGCTGCCAAGCGAGGCCAGCACGTGTGCCGCCGTGGTCGGGCTGACTGCGCCGCTGCGATTGGCCGAGGGTGCGGCGAGCGGCAGGCCGCAATGTGCCAGCAGCGCGCGCATCACAGGATGGGCCGGGCAGCGCAGGGCAACGGTCGGCAGGCCTGCGGTCACGGCACCGGCAAGCCCGGCATCCGGGCGTAGCGGCATGACCATGGTCAGCGCGCCGGGCCAGAAGCGCGCAGCCAGCGCCTTCGCCCGCTCGTCCAGCTTGGTAAATTGCCCGGCGGCAGCGAGATCGGGGACATGAACAATCAGCGGATTGAAGTCAGGCCGGCCCTTGGCGCGATAGATCGATGCTACGGCTGCCTCGCTGTCCGCTCTGGCGGCGAGACCGTAGACCGTCTCGGTCGGCACCGCGACCAATCCTCCATCGCGCAGGATCTGTGCCGCGCGGGCGAGGCCCGGCGCATCACTGACGAGAATCTCCGGCTGGCTGGCGCGCGTCATGGCCCGGCGCTATAGGGGGTCTTGGGGATTGCCAAGGAAAACGAACACATGACTTTCACTGCCGCCACCGACGAACAGGAATTCGCGCTGCGCATCTGCGCCGGGATCGAGGGACTCGCCGCGACCAACCGCTATGCTGCCGCCACGCCCGATCTGGTGCGCGCGATCGTCGATGGCGTTGCCAGCCTTGCTGAAGGCGAATGGGCACCGCTCAACCGGCTCGGTGACACGCAAGGCGCCTGGATCGAGCAGGGCAAGGTCTGCCTGCCCGAGGGTTTTGCCGAGGCCTATCAGGCCTATGTCGAGGGTGGCTGGAACAGCCTCTACGGCCCGACCGAATATGGCGGGCAAGGCTTGCCGATGTCGCTCGCGGTCTGCGTGCTCGAAACCCTCGCCAGCGCCAACATGGCGCTCTCGCTCAACCCGATGCTCAGTGTCGGCGCTATCGCGGCGCTGCATCACCCTGGCAGCGACGCGCAGAAGGAGATGTATCTGCACAAGCTGGTTTCGGGCGAGTGGTGCGGGACCATGAACCTCACCGAACCGCAAGCAGGCAGCGACGTCGGCGCGCTGCGCACCACTGCGGTGCGCATCGAGCAAGGCGAGAATGCGGGTAAATACCTGATTACCGGCCAGAAAATCTACATCACCTGGGGCGAGCACGAGGTTTCGGAGAACATCGTGCACCTCCTGCTCGCGCGCACCCCCGATGCACCTGCCGGATCGCGCGGGATTTCGCTGTTCATCGTGCCCAAGTATCACGTCAATGCCGACGGATCGCTGGGTGCACGCAACGACCTGCGCGTCGTCAGCCTCGAGCACAAGCTCGGCATCAAGGCCTCGCCGACCTGCGTGATGAGCTATGGCGACGAGGGCCAGTGCATCGGCGAGATCGTCGGTGCAGAGTACGCGGGCCTGAGCGCGATGTTCACGATGATGAACGATGCGCGCGTCCACGTCGGCACTCAGGGACTGGCCCTGGCCGAACGTGCGCTACAGGCAGCCAAGACCTATTCGCGCGACCGGGTCCAGTCCGCCCGGGCTGGCAGCGCCGACAAGAGCCCGGTGCCGATCATCGAACATCCCGACGTACGCCGCATGATCCTGCGCATGCGCGCTCTAGTCGAGGGCAGCCGCGCGCTGGTCTACTACGCCTGCGGCCAGCTCGATCGCGGCGCGCTTGGCGATGCCGAAGCGCAGGCGCGCGGCGAGGTGCTGGTGCCGCTGGTCAAGGCATGGTGCACCGACATGGGCGTGGAGGTGACCAGCCTTGCCGTTCAGGTTCATGGCGGCATGGGCTTCATCGAGGAAACCGGAGTCGCGCAGCATTACCGCGACGTGCGCATCACCCCGATCTATGAAGGCACCAATGGCATCCAGGCAGCGGACCTGGTCGGTCGCAAGCTCGGTCTCGAAGGCGGCGCGCCGCTCAAGGGCCTGCTCGCGCAGATCGTCGCCGAAAGCGGCGCGGAGCCCTCTGTGGCCAGTTTGGCGCGCGATTGCCTCGAAGTGGCCGAATGGATGCAATCAGGGGCCAGCCTTGACGACAAGCTTGCCGCCAGCGTCGCTTTCCAGCGCATGTTCGCGGTCGCCGTGGCTGGCTGGCAACTGGCGCGACAGGCCCGAGCCACCAGCGAGCAAGGATCGCCAGGCACCTTGGCGGCAACCAAGCCGCTCACTGCGCGCTATTTCAACGACCATCTGGTGCCTGAGGCCGCGGGCCTCAAGGCATCGGCCCTGACCGGCGCGAGCCTACTGTACGATCTCGATGCCGAGGCTCTTGCAGGTTAGGGCGCTGCGATGATTCAGGATCAGGGCGACCCGCTCGCCCGCATCGCTCTTGCGCTCGAGCGCCTTGCGCCGCCATCGCCTGCGATGACCGATTGGCAAGCGGCACCTGCCTATGTCGTTGCAGGCAGGCAGGTTCGCGCGATCGAGCGGCTCGATGCGCCTCGGCTCGGCCTGTTGCGGGGGATTGACGAGCAGAAACAGCGCGTTGTCACCAATGTGCTAAGGCTCGCGCAGGGCCATGCAGCGCACGACATGCTGCTGTGGGGTGCGCGCGGCATGGGCAAGTCGGCGCTCTTGCGCTCCGCCGTTGCTCATGCCCAGGCAGAGTGCGAAGGCGCGATCGCGCTGGTCCAGGTTGCGCAAGAAGCGCTCGCCGGGCTTGCCGGCCTTTTCACCACGCTGGGCGGCGAAGAGCGGCGCTTCCTCGTCTTTGTCGACGATCTCGGCTTCGAGGATGCCGACGGCACCGGGCCGCGGCAATTGCGTTCGTGGCTCGAAGGCGGAGTCGAAGCGCGGCCCGGCAATGTCCGTCTCGCCGTCACTTCCAATCGGCGAGTCGTCGTGCCGCGCCACCATTCGGAACAGGACGATCCGATCAATCCGCGCGATGCCGTGGATGACAAGCTCGCGCTCGCCGACCGTTTCGGCCTGTCGATCGGATTTCACAATTGTTCGCAGGACGACTATCTCGATATCATTGGCGCTTATGCGCAAGCTTTTGATCTGGAATGGGAAAATTCCGATGCGCTGGAATGGTCGCGGCGACGCGGCGGCCGTTCCGGCCGGGTTGCCTGGCAATATGTGGTTGAACTGGCTGGGCGGGCCGGACGAAGCGTCTGAAAATCCGCGCTACTCTTCCTCGATCACGTCCCTCGTGATCCGCATCTTGAACTGGCGGTCGAGCGAGGCGTCCAGCTCGCGCTGCGGCGGCAGCGACTGCTCGACTACTGGCTTGGGTGCCTGCGAGATCGCCGCGCCTGGCGCTTCGACCCGCCAGATGATCCCGGCAGTATCGTCGCTGACCAGCAGCGCTCCGGTCTTGTCCCAGGCGAGCCAGGTCGGGCGGCCATAGGCACCGTCGCCATTCCTGGCGAGAAAGCCCGAAAGCACGGTCACTGCCTTGCCCTGCGGATTGCCGCGATCGTCGAAGGGTATGAAGATCACGTCATATCCAGCCGGCGGGCGACGGTTCCACGAACCGTGCCGGGCCACGAAGGCACCATTGCCGAAGCCTTCGCCCATGCGGTTACCGCCGGTCGAGAACAGCAGTCCCAGCGCCGAGGCATGCGCGCCAAGTGCATATTCG
>JBIPOX010000147.1:0-4691 GCA_044378785.1 Novosphingobium sp. | reverse complement strand
ATACATGCGCAGCAGGCCGGTCTGCGAAACGTCGTCGAACATGCTCTTCCAGGGTTCGTGCTCGACGACGGTGCCCGAGATGTCATGGCCGGTGGAGAAGTGCTTGCCCTCGCTGCGCAGCACGATGACACGCACCTCGTCGTCGGCGACGGCCTTGGCGAAGGCGTTGTCCAGCTCTTCCAGCAATTGCGCGGTTTGCGCATTGCCGGCTTCAGGCCGGTTGATGGTGACGATCGCAACGCGTTCGCGCAGTTCGTAAAGGATGTAGCTCATCGCTTGGCTCCCAGGTTCGCTGTTGGTTATCGGTTGGAGAAATCTGACTTGGAGCCGTGCCGTGGGCTGGCGGAGGAGTCAACGCATGCGACGCCTGGAGCAAGGGTTTGGACTTTCGTGGTTCAGCGAGATGGTGCAACCAATATCCGAATTGTCCCGAAATTGCGTGCAAGTGTGTAGGGCAGGATCAGCCCGCACCATGTCGAACAGCACATGCGCCACGTCACGAACACAACCCAGGCAAGGATAGAACATGATACTTGAAGGCAAACGGATCATCGTGACTGGCGGGGTGACCGGGATCGGCAAGGCAACGACGCTAGCCTGCGCGCGTGAAGGCGCGTCTGTCGTCACACTGTCGACTGCCGCGCCTGACCGGCACCGGGTCACTGGTCTGGGCGAGGCCATCGCCGAACTTGGCAAGGGAAGGCACCTGCACATCCAATCCAGTGTGAGCGATGAGGCTGACGTTCAACGCGCTTTCGCCGAAGCAACCGAATGGCTTGGCGGGCTCGACGGGCTAGTCAACAGCGCCGCGACCCAGCTGGTCAAGCCGGCCGAAACCTTCACCAGCGACGAGATCAGGCAGGAGCTGGCAGTCAACACCTTTGGCACGGTCTACACCTGCCTGGCCGCATTCCCTTTCCTGCGTGAGAACGGCGGCTCGATCGTCAACATCACTTCGTCGGCAGCGATCACCGGCAGTCCCAACATGGCCGCCTATGGCCTCAGCAAGGGCGCAGTGAACGGCTGGTCCTTCGCTCTGGCGCGCGACTGGGGCAAATACATGATCCGCGTGAACCTGCTAGCGCCGGTAGTAACGTCGCCCGGTTACGATGCCTGGTACGAGCAGCAGACGCCTGAACAAAAGGCCAAGTTCGAAGAGCGGACCAAGGCCACTGCGGCACTAGGGCGAATGGGGCCGGCCCAGGAAGCCGGCGACGTCAATGTCTTCCTGCTGAGCGACCTGTCCCGTTACCTTACCGGTCAGATCCTCTATGCCGATGGCGGCAGGGCTTTCGGGCGGTGATCCTGCCTCAATCCGGCATCAGCCAGGCGGCATTGTCGACGAAGACCTTTTGCATCACCTCATGGCCAAACGGCGCGACGCGTTCGCTGATGTCGATCATCGGCTGGCGGCCGCCCTCGGGGTGCGGAAAGTCGCTCGCGTAGCAATAGACCTCCGGCATTTCGTAGCGGCGGATGTAGGTATCGACTGGCTCGATATCGAACAGCGAATACCGCGTGTTGCGGCGGATATAATCCGAGGGCTGCATTGACAGGTGAAGGTCGCCCTCCATGTTGCCAAGCGAGAACTTGCGCTGGTTGGCAAACCACAGATCAAGATTTTCGGCGAGCGGCCCGACCCATTGCGCGGTAACCTCGCAGGCGCCGAAGCGCAGCTCGGGGTAGCGCTCAAAGACGCCGCCCAGCACCATGGTCGCAACGAAATTCTGCACTGGCAGGTGCAAGGTGGAGAGCGTCCACGGGTCCATCTGGAACTCCTCGCCCGCTTTCCAGCCCTCGAATTGCGGGGCGTTGCGCCATTCGGCGGTGGTGAGGAATTCGAAATCGGAGCCGACGTGGGCAGTGACGGTCACCCTGGCCGCCTGGCACATATCCCAGAGCGGATCGAGCGAGGGATGGGCGGGTGAGACGCCGCCGGGCAGGGCAGCACTGGGCAACCAGATCGCGCGCACTCCGCCATCGATCAGCCGCCTGGCTTCGGCGAGCAGGCTGGCCACGTCGGGCGCAAGAGCGACCGCGACCATGCGCAGCCGGTCGCTCTTGCGCGCAACCCGCAGGCAGAAATCGTTGTGCAGCCTGATCATGTCGAGCGCGAACGCCTTGCGATCGCCCGTGATCGACCGGTACATGCCGGGAAAAGCGTCGCAGCGGAAATAGAAGCTGGTCGCGTAAAGACCGATCGAGCCGGGGAACACCAGTTGCCGGTCGATGCCGGTCATGTCCAGGACCTCGAGCCGCCGGTCCCAGTCGAATGCACCGGGCGCGCGCGCGAACTTGGTGTTCCAGACAGTGTCGGCGTTCATCGCCGTGTCGTCGGCCGCGACGAACTGGCGGATTGGCATTTTCGAGTGCTCGTGAGCATCGACAAAGGGGCGGGTCGCCTCGCCGAACTGCTCGATCCAGTGGTTGACCGGGGTGTACTCATGGCTGTCGGCGTCCATGATGCGCCCGGCAAAGGGCTGGAGACATTCAGGAATTGCAAGGTTCGAGACCTTCATCGTCATTTCCCTTCTCAGCCCTTGGCCAAAGCATTGCCAGCAAAGGCATTGGCTTGCTCACCGGCAAAACCCAGATCCCGGGTCAGCAGGTTCATCGAAGTGGCGAAGCGGTCAATCGAAAGGCGGGCATTGTCGGTGAGCGTCGCCTCGATCGCTTCGCGCGCTGCTTCGAGGCTGGCCTCGGCCATGACCCGGCCGGGCGTCTCGGTCATGACCAGGCGCGAGACGCGTCCGCCGCCGGTCACGAAAATCTCGCCAGTGATGGCGCAGTCGCGGTGCGCGAGCCAGGCCACCACCGGCGAGATCTGTTCGGGCCGGAGCGTGTCGAGGAACCAGGTCCGAAAGGCGGAATCGGGCATATTTTCCGCCATCCGGCTCGCTCCCGATGGCGCGACGAGATTGACCTGGATGCCGTGGCTTTCTCCTTCGGCAGCCAGCGCGCGGGCGAGGCCGATGTAGGATGCCTTGGCTGTCGAATAGGGGGTGCTGGCCGCAATCCCGTACATCGCGGTCGAGCCGATCAGCACGATCCGGCCCGATCCGGCAGCGAGGAAATGCGGCCAGGCCTCCTGCGCAATCAGGAAAGCCGCGCGCGTGTTGATCGCCAGTTGCCTGTCGAGCCGCTCGCTGCATTCGCTGTGCATCGCCATTGCACCCAGCGTGAAACCGGCATTGTGGACTACTGCATCGATCTGCCCGAAGCGCTCGGCGGCAAGTCGCACCGCGCCGCGCGCGCCGGGTTCACTGGCGAGGTCAGCGCTGTAGGCAACGGCACTCCAACCCGCCTGGTTGAGCTCATCCGCCACAGCGTCGGCGACCGACCGGTCGCTACCCGAACCGAACAGGTCGACCCCTGCATCGGCGACGACAACATGCGCGCCGAGCGAGGCGAACAGCCGTGCATGCTCGCGCCCCATGCCGCGCCCGCCGCCAGTGACGAGCACGCATTGCCCGTCGAAGCGCAGGGGCGCCGTCTCAGCCACTATTCGGCGACGCCTTCGAACTGGCGCAACTTGCGCGGAATACCCGGCGGCATCGGATCGCGGCGATGCTGCAATCCGACGTTGTCCCACACGCAGATCTCTCCGGGCGTCCAGTAATGATCGATGCGCGGCGCGTTCTCCTCGATATGATCGCGCAGCACCTTCATCCAGTGATCGCTTTCGGCAATGGTGAAGCCGGCAATGCGAAAGGTCATGGCATTGACGAAGATCGTGCGCCGACCGCTGTGCGGGTGTGGCTGGAACACCGGATGCATCGAATCGGCAAGGCGCGGGTGCTTCTTCAGGTCCATCTTTCGCGGATCGAGGTTGACTGTCATCTTGTGCTCCAGCTCCGCCTTGATCGCGGCAGGGAGCATCTCGTAGGCCGTGTACATGTCGCGAAACTGGGTCGGCACCGAGCCTTGCCCGAACTCGATCGCCTCGAGGACCGATATGATCTTGATATGTGGGCGGTGGAAGTGGTCGCTGTGCCAGTCCAGCTCGGTCTGGCCATCCTCGGTGTTGACTACATAGTTGACGCCGGTGACGCCGCCGGGCCGCTGCACCTGATCCTTCTCGTTGAAGGTGTTGTAGTGGAAATTGCCGTCGAAGGAATCGCGCACGAGCCGCCCGAAGGGCTCGAAGAATCGGTTGATTTCCTCATGGGTCGGTGAGCGCTGGCCGCGAAACACCAGCAGCAGGTGACGGCGCATCGCTCGGGTCAGCTCGGCGACAATTCCGTCCGATCCGCGCTCCCAGTCGATCCCAGTCACTTCCGCCCCGAACGGCGTTCCCAGCGGGCGGATGGCGATATGCGATGCCTCGCCAGCGGGCGCATAGGGGTTTCGCGCTGGCGGCACCTTGGGCAATGTCATCTCTGCAGCCACTGCCAGGTTCCTCCTCAGCCAACCTTATTCCTGTTGCTTCAGCTTGTATCGCTTGGATACAGCAATTCCCAAAGCGGTTTGAACAATCAACCATTGCTTTTTGGGCAGGTATCTCGGCGGCCCTGCGCCACTCGAACCTCGGTTATCCCAGTCCTCTCATTCTTGAGCGAGAAGCAGGGGCTGCCTGACAGAGTGTTCCCCGTCAGCACCTATGGCCCAGATTTGGGGTTGTGATTTAAGGAGGATTTGGGTCTCGTCGTAGTGACGAAGGAACGAAGATGAGACCCAAATCCTCAAGCGCC
>JBIPOX010000187.1:0-4182 GCA_044378785.1 Novosphingobium sp. | reverse complement strand
CCCGCTGCCCGTATAAGGCATCTTGCGAATAGCCCGGCGATACGCCGGGCCTCGCGCGCGCATTTGTGCGCTTTAGTGGATTGGCGTTCGTTTTTGGACTCGCGCGAGCGGTCTTGGCGGACCGCCAAATGGTGAACGGCATGAATTACGACGCCAAGATCGACGCCGAACAGGCTGTCGCGGACCAACGGGAATCCGACCTCGCAGGCTTCAGCGGTGAGAGTGAGAGCCTCGTCAGCCGCCGCATGGTCATCATTGGCTTGCTGATCGTGCTCGGTCTGGTCGGACTTTGGTTTCTCAACAAGATGGCCGAGCCGAAGGAGCTTGGTGCCGATGCCAGCCAGCAAAATCCGGTAGTTACCGTGGTTCAGCCCGGCCGGACGACAATCGCCGGCGAAATCAAGGCGACCGGCACGCTTGCCGCGCGCCGCGAGCTGCCGGTCGGCGTGGTCGGCGAAGGCGGTCGCGTTATCAGCGTGTTGGTCGAGCCAGGCGACTGGGTGGCGGCAGGCCAGGTGCTGGCAGTGATCGATCGCTCGGTTCAGGATCAGCAGGCGGCGAGTATCGAGGCGCAGATCGGCGTGGCGCAAGCAGACGCCAGACTAGCCCAGGCCAATCTCGATCGCGCGTTGCAACTGGTCGAGCGCGGCTTCATCTCGAAGGCCGATGTCGACCGGCTGAGCGCGACGCGCGATGCCGCCGCCGCGCGCGTGCGCGTCGTCCAGGCTCAGCTGCGCGAGACCCGCGCCCGCAACAGTCGGCTCAACATCATCGCGCCCGCGGCTGGACTTGTGCTCGAGCGCAATGTCGAGCCGGCGCAGGTTGTCGGCAGCGGCAGCGGCATGCTGTTTCGCCTCGCCAAGGGCGGCGAAATGGAATTGCGCGCCGATCTCACCGAAGAGACTCTCGCGCGGATTTCCTCGGGAGTGCGCGTGAAAGTTGTGCCTGTGGGCACCGACAAGACCTTCGAGGGCGAAGTCTGGCAAATCTCGCCAGTGATCGATCCGGCCAGGCGTCAGGGCACTGCACGCGTCGCGCTGCCCTATGCCCCCGAATTGCGTCCCGGCGGTTTTGCCGAAGCAACGATTGCAGCAGGCGCTGTGGTTGCGCCCAAACTGCCCGAATCGGCGATCCTGTCGGACGACAAGGGCAGCTACGTCTATGTTATCTATAAGGACAACAAGGTTGTGCGCCGCAATGTGAAGACCGGCACTGTCTCTGCTGACAGCATTGCCGTGATCGAGGGCCTGAGTGGCTCCGAACAGGTGGTGGTCCGCGCAGGTGCCTTCCTCTCGCCCGGCGAGACGGTTAAACCGCAACGCGCGGCAGGCAGCTGAAGCCCTGCCATGGACCTGAGGAACATCTCGGCTTGGTCGATCCGCAACCCGGTCATCCCGATCGTGTTCTTTGCGGCGCTGATGATCGCCGGGATCGTCAGCTTCATGCGCATGGATATCCAGCAACAGCCGGATATCGAGTTTCCGGTGGTGATCATCAACATCGCCCAGCCCGGTGCCGCGCCGACCGAAATCGAGACCCAGATCACCCAGCGCGTCGAGGCGGCGGTCCGCTCGATCAGCGGGGCCAAAACGATCAATTCGAGCGCGCGCGAGGGCAGCAGCAACACCTTTGTCGAGTTCGAGATCGGCCACGACATCAACACTGCGGTTAACGAGGTGAAGAACGCGGTCGATCAGGTGCGCAGCGAATTGCCCGACGGCATTCTCGAGCCGCAGATATTCAAAGCAACAACGACTTCCGATCCCATCGCTTTCTTTGCGGTGAAGACCGACGACATGACGCTAGAGCAGCTGTCCTGGTTTATCGACGATACGGTGGCGAAGCGCTTGCTGGGGATAAGCGGCATGGCCGAGGTCAGCCGACAGGGTGGCGTCGATCGCGAAATCCTCGTCACGCTCAACCCGGCCCAGATGCAGGCGCTTGGGGTGACGGCCTCGCAAGTCAACGGAGCGCTGCGTCAGCTCAATCTCAATGCGGCTGGCGGCAAGGCCGAAATCGCCGGTTCGCGCCAGTCGGTGCGGGTCCTGGGCAGCGCCAGCAACGCCTTCGAGCTTTCGCAGACCGATATCGCGCTTGGCGGCGGCCGGACGATCAAGTTGGCCGACATCGCCCAGGTTACCGACGCCTATGGCGAAGTGCTCAATATCGCCAAGTTCGATGGCAAGCCGGTCGTGACATTCTCGATTGCTCGCGCGCGCGGCGCATCTGACGTCTCGGTCTACGATGCTGCTGTCGAGGAAATGACCAAGCTTGAGGAGGAGCACCCGGGCGTTTCCTTCCAGCGGATGTTCTCGACTGTGCCCTACACGCGTGACTCCTATGTCAGCTCGATGGAAGCGCTGGTCGAGGGTGCCATCCTTGCTGTTGTAGTGGTGTTCCTGTTCCTGCGCGACTGGCGTGCGACCTTCATCTCCGCGCTTGCAATCCCGCTTTCGGCGATTCCGACCTTCTGGTTCATGGACCTGCTCGATTTCACGCTCAACATGCAGTCATTGCTGGCACTGAGCCTGGTGGCGGGGGTGCTGGTCGATGACGCGATTGTCGAGATCGAGAACATCGTCAGACACATGCGAATGGGCAAGACCGCCTATCAGGCCTCGATCGACGCAGCCGACGAGATCGGCCTGGCAGTGGTCGCGACAACGTTTTCGATCGTCGCCGTGTTCTTGCCAGTGGGCATCATGCCTGGCGTTTCGGGCGAGATTTTCCGGGCTTTCGGTCTTACCATCGTGGTCGCGGTGCTGATCAGCCTTGCCGTGGCGCGAACGATCACGCCGATGGTGGCGGCCTATTTCCTCAAGGCGCATGGCGAGGCAGAGCATGGCGGTGGTGCCTGGATGGACCGCTACATGGATATCCTGCATTGGTCGCTGGATCAGAACCGCGCCGATGCGTACCGATCGCAGCACATGGATGCGCGCGGTCGCCTGTCGCCGATGCAATGGGCGGCTGCCTACCTGCGCGATCACCGGCTGTGGATGATCGGCGCCGGGGTCGCGGCATTGCTGCTGACGGGGCTGCTCGGCAGCATGATGAAGATGGAATTCTTCCCTAAGCAGAACAACGATTTCGTCGCGATCAAGATCGAGATGGTACCCGGAACCACGATGCGCCAGACCGAACGGGTGTCCGATCAGGTCAGGCAGATGCTCGAGCAGGATCCTGACACCGAATTCGTGTTCCAGCGGGTTCTCGAGGGCGAGAGCTTCCTGATGGTCACCTTGCCGGACGATCGCCAGAAGAGCAGCGGCGAGTTCGAGAATAAGTTCACTCCTCAATTCCAGCAGATCCCGGATGCCAGGGTCGCCTTCAACGAGATGATGGACGGTGCGGCCAGTGGCACCGGTCGCGATATCTCGATTATGTTAACCGGCGGCAATTCGGACGTGCTCAACAATACCGCGGCCAAGCTGGTTGAGCAGATGCGCGGCCTCGATGACCTCGTGGTCGCGCCCCGGGTCAGCGCCGACATGCGCCGCCCCGAGATCGTCATCCGCCCGCGGCTCGATCTCGCGGCCCAGCTTGGCGTGTCGACCGCTGCGCTCAGCCAGGCGATCCGCATCGCCACGATTGGCGAGATTGATCAGAACGCAGCGAAGTTCTCGCTCAGCGACAGGCAAATCCCGATCCGGGTCCGCCTTTCGGAAGGCGATCGGCGCGATCTCAGCAATATCGAGAACCTGCCGGTGCCGACCGCGACGGGCGGTTCGGTGCCGCTCTCGCGGGTGGCCGAGATCACTTTCGGTTCCGGACCGATTGCGATCCAGCGCCACAATCAGGAACGGCGGGTTTTCATCGGCGCCGACCTGGGGCCAGGGGTCGTCAAGAGCGAGGCCGACGCGGCGATCAAGGCCCTGCCGATCATGCAGAACCTGCCGCGTGGGGTCAGCAACAAGCCCTATGGGCAGGACGAGTGGCAGCAGGAAATGATCGACAACCTGCTGATCGCCGTGCCTACCGGCATCCTGCTGGTCTTCGCTACCCTGGTGCTGCTCTACCACCGGATCGTCTCGCCGCTGGTCAACATGGCCTCGCTGTCGCTGGCCCCGCTTGGCGGCCTGATCGCCTTGCTGATCACCGGCCAGTCGGTCTCGATGCCGGTGTTCATCGGCATTCTCATGCTGCTGGGCATTGTCGGCAAGAACTCGATCCTGCTGATCG
>JBIPOX010000146.1:0-4699 GCA_044378785.1 Novosphingobium sp. | reverse complement strand
ACAAGATCGTCGAAGACCCGCGCATCGATCCGCGCATCAAGGCGCTGTTCCAGCACATGCCGCCCAGCGCCGGGGCCAAGGTGCCCGATCGCGAGGTGCTTTTGGCGGCAATGCAGGCGATGGCCGGGCAGAGCAATATCGCTGCCCTGTTCGAGAGTCTAAACCTTGAAGGCATCGCGCCTTCGACGGGATTAAGCATGACGAAGCACGAGGTGGTATCAGCCCCCGATGGCAACACGATCAGCGTACATGTCATCCGGCCAGAGGGCGACGAAGTGCTGCCTTGCGTTTATTACATCCATGGCGGCGGCATGATGATGATGAGCGCCTATGACCTCAATTATGCTGCCTGGGGTCGCATGATCGCGGGCCAGGGGGTTGCCGTGGCTATGGTCGAGTTTCGCAATTCGGCGGTGCCCAACACCCTTCCGGAAGTGGCACCCTATCCCGGTGGCCTCAACGATTGCCTGTCCGGCCTGCGCTGGGTGCTCGACAATGCGGCCAGGCTGGGCATCGATGCATCGCGGGTGATTGTCGCGGGCGAGAGCGGCGGCGGCAATCTGACGCTGGCAACTGGCCTGGCGATGAAGCGCGATGGCGAGATCGGGCGGATCACCGGCCTCTATGCGCTGTGCCCCTATATCAAGGGTGAATGGTCGGATGCGGACGGCGGTTCGGTCACCGGCAATCGCGGCATCCTGCTTGACCTGCATGTTGACAATGGTGCCGTGGCCTATGGCATCGAGGCATTCAACGCGGGCGATTTCCTGGCATGGCCCGCTTTTGCCAGCGAGGACGACCTCAAGGGACTGCCGCGCGTGAAGATTTCGGTCAACGAATGCGATCCCTTGCGCGACGAAGGGGTGGAGCTCTACCGCCGCCTGGTCCGAGCCGGGGTTCCCGCCCAGTGCCTCGAAGCGATGGGCACGGTCCACGGCACCGAGATATTTCTGGCCTGCCCCGACATAAGCCGCGATTGCGCGCGCGACATCGCGGGATTTGCCAGGGGCTAGCCGAGAACAGCCGGAACTGCCGACCAGCCCGCCACCAGCCCTTTCGAGCGATAGGGAACGCACTGCTCGCGGATCACGCGAAAGTGCGGGTGGCGGCGCAGCAGCGACTGGATCGCCAGCCGCGTCATCAGTCGCGCCAGCTCCATGCCGAGGCAGCGATGCACGCCCATACCGAAGGTGAGGTTATCCTGCGCATTGGGCCGGTCCAGCCTCACCGTGTGCGGATCGGCGAACACGTCGGGATCCCGGTTCGCCGCCGCCCAGGACAGGAATACCCGGTCGCCATCCTTCATCGCCTGCCCGCCGAGCACGGTATCGACGACAAGATTGCGCGCGCCGCCGAGCGATGGCGGCCACATCCGAGCGAACTCGTGCACCGCGTTGGCGGCGAGCGCATCGTTGCTGGCAAGTTCGGCGTGGTGCTCACGGTTGGCGCCCAGCCAGATCAGAGCGCTGGTGACGAGCGAGGAGGTGGTGTCAAAGCCGCCGAGCACCAGCGCCGAAAGCATCGAGACAACCTCCTCGTCGCGCAGCTTCTCGCCCATGACATCGCCAGTGACCAGCGCCGAGGCGATGTCCTGGCGCGGATTGGCGCGCCGGTCGCGCGCCATGTCGAGCAGCATCGCGTGGACCCGCTCGGTATCGCGGGTGATGTCAAGGCTGGTGGCCGCGCCGCCGCGATGGGCGGCAAGCGTGTAGTCCTGCCAATGAGCCAGATCGATCCCGACCAGCGCCATCGAGGTCAGCGAGACCAGCGGCATGGCGTAATCGCGAAACAGGTCGATCTCGGCCATGCCTGCCATCGCCTCAAGCCTGCTGTCGACATGACCCTGCACCACTGCGACCTGTTCGCGGATCCTGGAAGGCTGGAAGAACGGGATCTCGAGCAGGCGCAGTTTCTGCTGCCGGGGCGGATCGCTTTCGGAAAGGATCAGGGCAAATTCGTAGGGCGGGATCGAAATGCCGCGCGCGCGCGGGTCTGCTCCGGTGGGATCGTGGCGGGCGGAAAAGACCTGCCAGTTCTTGGCCGCCGCGATCGCATCGGCATGGTTGACGACGACCCAGTAGCCGCCGTTGGCCTCGCTCCAGCCCACGCCGCCAGCCGCACGGATCGCGTCGGTCTGCTCCACCCAGACCTGCATGTGATCGGGGGCGTGCAGATCGAACATCAGGACGTTTCTGCCGCCGCGCAGGCCGCGAGCAACTCGTCCATGATCGGCACCAGCGCCTCGCACAGCCATTCGGGATCGTCGGACGGGGCGAAGTGGCCAAGGTCTTTCAGTAGCCGGTATTGCGCGCCCGGCACGTGGCGCGGCACTGCCGCTGCGCCGTCCTCGTCCGACAGCGAGGTGCGGTCAAACTCGCCGGCAAGCACGAACAGCGGTCGCCTGGCCGTGTCGATCAGGTGGCCGTCCCTTGCGAGGTCATGGGCATTCATGAAATAGTCGTTGTCGCCCGCATAGGCGCCCTTGGCGTTCGACATGTAGATCCAGGCCGTCTCCTGCCGCCTCTCCTCGGGCGCGATCGGCGATGTGGTGCCGAGCACCCGGCCCATCAGGTAGTCGAGTGGCATGGCCGGATCGCGGTAGGGCCAGTTGTCGAAGCCTTGCATCGAGGGTGGCGAGCGCAGCCAGCCATTCATGGCAACGAAGGCGCGAAAGGGTTCCGGGCGAAAGGCGGCAAGGCTGAGCGCAAGCTGGCCGCCGACCGAGCAGCCCATGAACACCGGCCGATCCAGTCCGAGCGTTTCGACAAGGCCGGTCACCCAGCCCATCAGCTCGTCGCGGCTGGCGGAATAGACCTGCTCCCACCACCTCTCGCCTAGCGGCGGGAGCGACTTGCCGCGGCCGGGCGGGTCGATCGCGATCATGGTGAAGCGCTCGCGTAACGCCGGGTAGGCAAGCAGGTGCCGCCACTGGCGGGTGTCGGCTCCGGCAGTGGGATAGAGCAGCAGCGGTACCGCGCCCGAGCCAGCGGTCTCGTAATAGATCCGCGCCTCCCGCTCGCCGCTGCGCACATGGGCATAGCGCCCAACCGCATCGTCGGTTTCGCGCCGGTCCGGTACTGGCGGGTGCTGCTCGATCGCTTGGCAGGCGGCCTTGCGCAACAACACCAGCAGCTTTTCCCAGGCCGGGAAATAGGGCGCGGCGAAGCGGGCGAAATCGCCCTCGAACTTCGCGCCGCCAGCGGTCAGCGAGGCATGGCCATAGTCCGGGCGCGGCACCAGGCTGCTTTGCCAGAAGGTGTCGGGCGCAGCGATCACCAGATCGACGGGGCCGCCGCTGCTCGGCTCAACCGAGACAAGGCGACCGTGTTCGATCGTCAGGTCGAAGGCTCGTCCGTCCGGCCCGAACCGCACCCGCGCATCGAGCCGCCCGAGCCTGACCGCAACCTCGCGGTCCGCCAGGGCGAGCTGCCTGAACCTTTCGCTATCGACCATGCGGTGTATCCGCCTAGGCCGGGTCGAGCGTGACCTCGACCTTGCTGAAGCCGTTGATGAAGACGTTCTCGAGCCGTTCGATCTTGCCAGTGACGCGCGGACGCACCCCAAGCCTGATCATTTCCTCGATCAGGGTGCGCAATTGCAGCTCGGCGAGCCGGGCTCCGACGCAGCGGTGCACGCCATAGCCGAAAGCGACGTGGCGGCGGGCATTCGCGCGATCCACCTTGACTACGTCGGGTTCATCGAAAACGCTCTCGTCGCGGTTGGCCGACTTGTACCAGAGGATGATCTTGTCGCCCTTGTGGATTGTCTGGCCGTCAAGTTCGTAATCCTCCTGAGCCGTACGACGCATGTGCGCGACTGGAGTAACGAAGCGGATGAATTCCTGCACCGCGTTGGGGATCAACGAGGGGTCGGCCTCGAGCTTGGCGCGCTCTTGCGGGAACCGGTCAAGGCCCTCGGCAATCCCTGACATGGTGTTTCGGGTGGTATCGACTGCGCCAACGATCAGCAGCGACATGTTCGCCGAGAATTCCATGGGGTCCATCTCGGGCATTTCTTCCGAATGGATCAGCCGCGAGAGCAGGTCGGGGGCGGGCGGGGCGTTCAGCCGCTGTTGCCACAGCTTGAACATGCACATGCCCATTTCCGTGGTGATTTCCTTGCGCAGGGCTTCCAGTTCCTTGGTCGCGCCGAGCCTGAGGTCGCTCTGCCAGTCGGACCAGTAGGTCAGCGCGTGACGGTGCTCCCAAGGAAAATCGAAAATGATTGCCAGCATGCCAGTAGTCAGCTCGATCGAGACTTTCTCAACCCAGTTGAACTGCTCGCCGCGCGGGAGGCCTTCCAGCACTTCGACGGTGCGGCGGCGCACCAGATCGCTGAGCCGCACCATTTCGGCTGGAGTGAAGGCAGGCGCGACGGCGCGCCGACGCTTGGTGTGATCGGGCGCGTCCATGGCGATGAAGGTCTTGCCGCGACCTTCGGCCAGCGATTCAGGTGTCGGATCCTGGATGACCATGCCGCCCTTCTCGTGGGCAGAGGCGAATATCTTTGGCAAGGCCTCGATGTGCTGGATGTTTTTGACCGTGGTCACGTTCCAGTAATTGCCGTGCGGCGTGCCGGTGGTCTGGTTCAGCGGAGCCGTGGCGCGCATCTCGCGAAAGATATCGTGGACCGAGTCGTTACCGAACAGCTTGGGATCGCTGACGTCCCAGGGCTGATCGTGCACCGGTTGCAAGTCGGG
>JBIPOX010000193.1:0-4077 GCA_044378785.1 Novosphingobium sp. | reverse complement strand
GCCGAGCAGCGCCAGATCGTCGCCGAGAAATTCGCCGCCGAAGGTGGTCTCCCACTCCGGCCCGATCAGGAACACCCTGGCCCCGTGCTTGACCGCCTTGCGCAGCCGCACGTTAAGCAGCGGCGCTTCCCAGCGGACATGACTGCCAACGATGAGGATCGCATCGGCCAGTTCAATCCCGGCAAAGGTCGTGTTGAAATTGACCGCAGCCAGGCTCGACGTGTCGTAGTCCATGCCGGTCTGGCGGCCTTCGATCAGCTTTGAGCCGAGCGCGCCGAGCAGCGTCTTGGCAGCGAACAGGGTCTCGCAATCGAGCATGTCGCCCGCAACCGCCGCAATGTTCTTGCCCGGAGCAGCCTTGGCGATGGCAGCGAAGGCCTCTTCCCACGAGGCAGGCTGGAGCTTGCCCTTCATCCGCAGCCAGGGCCGGTCCAGCCGGCGATGGGTCAGCCCCTCGCACATGTAGCGGGCCTTGTCGGAAATCCACTCCTCGTTGACGTCATCGTTGATGCGCGGCAGCACCCGGAGCACTTCGCGGCCGCGACTGTCGACGCGGATATTCGCGCCGCAGGCATCGGAAACGTCGATCGACAGCGTCTTGGTCAGCTCCCACGGCCGCGCCTCGAAGGCATAGGGCTTGGATGTCAGCGCGCCGACCGGGCACAGATCGATGACATTGGCGCTCAACTCGTGGCTGGCGGCCCGCTCGAGATAAGTGGTGATCTGCATGTCCTCGCCGCGCCCCAGCGCGCCGATCTCGTCGACCCCGGCGATCTCCTCGGAGAAGCGTACGCAGCGGGTGCAGTGAATGCAGCGGGTCATCACCGTCTTGATCAGCGGACCCATGTATTTCTCGGTGACGGCGCGCTTGTTCTCGTCGTAGCGCGTTGCGCCGCGCCCATAGGCGATCGATTGATCCTGCAGGTCGCATTCGCCGCCCTGGTCGCAGATCGGGCAGTCAAGCGGGTGGTTGATGAGGAGGAACTCCATCACTCCCTCGCGCGCCTTCTTGACCATTTCGCTGTCGGTCTTGATGACCTGACCTTCGGCGGCGGGCAGTGCGCAGCTGGCCTGCGGCTTGGGCGGCCCCGGCGCGACCTCGACGAGGCACATGCGGCAATTGCCCGCGATGCTGAGGCGCTCGTGATAGCAGAAGCGCGGGATTTCCTTGCCCGCAAGCTCGCAGGCCTGGAGCACGGTGGCGCCCTGGGGAACTTCGAGTTCTACGCCGTCTACGGTGAGTTTAGGCATTAGGTCACCTTGATCCCTGCCTGGGCATAGAGCCGCGACACATCATCCGGCAGCGGCGCGTGTGCGAACTTGCTGATATTCGCACGTCCTGAATTGCCCCACGGCGTGCGGCCAAGAACATGCCCAAGAGGCGCGAGCGCTAGCCGTGTTATCTGGCCGAATGCCTCACCCATATCGCCATTGGCAATCGCAAGGACGAGCATGGCGCAGTGGACACGCAGGTGCGGGCGCAGCGCGGGCTGCGAGACGATGTGCGCGCGTTCGAGCGCTGCCCATGCACCGCGAAGGTCACCTGACTTGGCGCACTGCTCGGCCGAAGCCAGTCCAGTCTCGATGGCCTCGTTCATTTCCGGGGTCAGCCTCACTCCGCCGCCTCCCCAATACCGTCATGCTGAACTTGTTTCAGCATCCATCGCGCCCCACACAACGCTGGTGAGATACGAGAAATGGACCCTGAAACAAGTTCAGGGTGACGATGAGGGAGAAGCAACGTCACTCCGCCGCCTCCCGCACATTCTCGGCAATCCGCCGCTCCAGTTCAGGCCGGAAATGGCGGATCAGGCCCTGGATCGGCCATGCCGCTGCGTCGCCGAGCGCGCAGATGGTGTGCCCTTCGACCTGCTTGGTCACCTGCTGCAACATGTCGATTTCCTCGACCGCGGCATCGCCGGTGCGCAGCCGCTCCATCATGCGCCACATCCAGCCGGTGCCCTCGCGGCAGGGCGTGCACTGGCCGCAGCTCTCATGCTTGTAGAAATAGGACAGGCGCGAAATCGCGCGCACGATGTCGGTCGACTTGTCCATAACGATGACAGCGGCGGTACCGAGGCCCGAGCCGAGTTCCTTGAGGCCGTCGAAATCCATCGGCGTGTCCATGATCTGCGCCGCCGGGACCAGCGGCACCGATGAGCCGCCCGGGATCACCGCGAGCAGGTTGTCCCACCCGCCGCGAATGCCCCCGCAATGCTTCTCGATCAGTTCCCTGAACGGGATCGACATGGCTTCCTCGACCACGCAGGGCTTTTCGACGTGGCCGGAAATCTGGAACAGCTTGGTGCCGTGGTTGTTCTCGCGCCCGAAGCCTTTGAACCAGGCGGCGCTGCGCCGCATGATCGTGGGCGAAACGGCTATGGACTCGACATTGTTGACCGTCGTCGGGCAGCCATAGAGCCCCGCGCCTGCCGGGAACGGCGGCTTGAGCCGGGGCTGGCCCTTCTTGCCCTCAAGGCTCTCGATCATCGCGGTTTCCTCGCCGCAGATGTAGGCCCCTGCCCCGCGATGGACGAACACGTCGAAATCGTAGCCCGAACCGCAGGCATTGCGGCCGATCAGCCCGGCGTCGTAGGCTTCGGCGACGGCCGCGAACAGGGTCTCGGCCTCACGGATATATTCGCCGCGAATGTAGATATAGGCCGCGCGTGCGCCCATTGCGAAACCGGCGACCAGCGCGCCTTCGAGCAGCTTGTGCGGATCGTGGCGGATGATCTCGCGGTCCTTGCACGACCCCGGCTCGCTCTCGTCGGCATTGATCACCAGAAAGCTTGGCCTCGGCTTGCCGTCCGGCCCAGTCGGCGATTGCTTGGGCATGAACGACCATTTGAGGCCGGTGGGAAAGCCTGCCCCGCCCCGGCCGCGCAGCCCGGAGGCCTTCATTTCCTCGATGATGGCATCCCGGCCCCTGGCGAGGATTGCCTTGGTATCGTCCCAATCGCCGCGCGCACGCGCCGCAGCCAGGTTCCACGGCTGATAGCCGTAGACATTGGTGAAGATGCGATCCTTATCGGCGAGCATCGCCGTCTCCATCGTCGCTATCCTGGCTCATGCCGATGAAAAACATCACCAGCGAACCACCGCCGAATGCCAGGCCCCACAGCCACTGGCGGGTAAACAGAAACAGCACCGCGACGATCGCCAGAAAGGCGGTGCCAAGGAAGTAGGGATTGAATCCGCTCACCATTGCCCCCTGTAGTCGTGATTCCCGTCAACCATTTCCCTGAGCGTGGTTGGCCCGCCCAGCGGCTCGCTTGTGTGGCGGCCAGGCTCCTGCGTCCCGGTCCGGGGTGTCTCGCCCCTGACCAGCGCATCGAGCACCGCATTCAGGCGCTCGGCCGTCAGGTCCTCGAAATTGTCGTCGTTGATCTGGACCATCGGCGCGGTAGCGCAATTGCCCATGCATTCGACCTCGGTGAGCGTCCACATGCCGTCTTCGGTGGTATGGCCCTTGCGCATCCCGCGCGCCTTGCAGGCTGCCATGATCTCGTCGGAACCGCGCAGCATGCATGGCGTGGTGCCACACACCTGGACATGGAATTTCCCGACCGGCGCCAGATTGTACATGAAATAGAAGCTGGCCACCTCGACCACGCGGATGATCGGCATGTCGAGATAGGCTGCGACATATTCCATGACCGGGATCGGCAGCCAGCCCTGTGTTCCGGTTTCCTCGCCGACCTGACGCTGGGAATAGTCGAGCAGGGCCATGACCGCAGACCGTTGACGGCCCACGGGATAGCGCGCCACTGCCTCGCGCGCCTTGGCTTCCCAGGCGGAATTGAAGGCAAAACCGCTCCAGCGTTCGCGCAATTCGGGGCTATCGGGAGCAAGTTGACGGTCAGCCACGGATCAGTCTCCGTTCAAGATAGCGTCCGGCATAGAGCCCGATGGTTGCGGCCGCGGCCGTCGAAAGCACGTCCTTGATCGTGGCGTTGCCGTGAAAGACCACAAGGTAGGCGGCAATGCCGGAAGCGAAGGCAGCCATGGCGGCAACAAGGATGAAGAGCTCGCGCGCGATCACCGGATGAACTCCACGCGAGAGCACTTGTCGCC
>JBIPOX010000143.1:0-4725 GCA_044378785.1 Novosphingobium sp. | reverse complement strand
GTGCACCGGGAAACTGGACCGGCGCAGACGGCCCGGTGAACCACGACATCGGCCAGGTCAGCACCAGGGGCGCAAGAATCGAGCCGATGCCCATGGCCATGGCCGAGATTCCCTGGACTTCGCCCTGGGTGTCTGCACTGGCGCGGCGGGAAAGGATCGCCATGAGACTGGGCTGGACCAGCGATTGCAGCATCAGGAAAATCATCAGGGCAAAGGCCATCCAGGTGCTGGTGGCGAAGGCATAGCCGACAAAACCCGTGGTCGCCCCGATCAGGCCAATGCTGGCAGCATTGCGTTCGCCAAAGCGCTTGACCGCGGGGCCAGTCAGGAACGTCTGGCTGAGCGCAACGGCAATCCCAACCATGGCAAGGCTGAGGCCGATCATCCGGTCAGACCAGCCGAGCTGGGCAATCCCCCAGAAGCTCCAGACCAGCGGATAGACCAGGCTGGCAATCTGCCAGGCAACCAGCACCAGCGCCGCACCGGTCATGCCGGGCGTGGCGCGAAGGGTTTGCCATGCGCCCAGCGGGTTGGCCCGCGCGAGGCGGAACGGACGGCGGTTTTCCGGCTTGAGCGTGTCGGGAAACAGGGTCAGGCCATAGAGGAAGTTCAGCCCGGACAGGGCAGCAGCAGCCAGGAGCGGAGCCTGTGGGCCATATTCGCTGAGCAGGCCGCCGATCGCCGGGCCGATGGTGAAGCCGATGCCGAAGGCCGCGCCGACCAGCCCGAAATTGCGGGCGCGGTCTTCGGGCGCGGTCACATCGGCAATCGAGGCTTGCGCGGCTCCAAAACTGCCACCGAACACTCCCGAAAGCACCCGTCCAAGGAAGATCAGCGGGATCGAATTGGCAAAGGCGAGCAGCAGATAGTCGAGCGCATGGCCAGCCAGCGATGCCAGCAGGATCGGCCGCCGCCCATAGGCGTCGGACAGATTGCCCAGGATCGGCGCAGCGATAAAGCTGGCTATCGCCATGCCAAGGCCCATCCACGCGCCCAGCGCAATCGTTTCATTAAGCGAAATATCGCCGACCTGCATGAGCAGGCGCGGCAAGACCGGAACGATCAGGCCGAAGCCGATCGAATCGATGAAGATCGTGACCAGAACAAAGGGCACAACGTGGCGCTGGCGAGACATTTTTTGCTGGCCTCGAGGATAAGACCCGCGCTGTCCCCGATTTCCGGCCGGGGTGCAAGGTCGCTAGCCCTTGTTGTCAGGTGACGGCCTGTGCGAGAGTCGGGCGATGCTCCGCACCCGCTTCGCGCCTAGCCCCAACGGCTCGCTGCATCTCGGCCATGCCTATGCCGCGCTGGTTGCGCACGATCTGGCGCGCGAGCGGGGCGGCGAGTTCCTGGTGCGGATCGAGGACATCGACGGCGAGCGCAGCCGCGCCGGGCTTGCCCGCGAACACCTTGCCGATCTTGCCTGGTTGGGCCTTGCCTGGGATCACGAGCCGGTCTTCCAGTCGCAGCGGCTCGACAGCTATGCCCTTGCCGCCGAGCGGCTCAAGGCCATGGGCCTGCTCTACCCGTGCCAATGCACCCGCGCCAAAGTGGCTGCTGCTGCCCGCGACATGGGCCCGGACGGACCGGTCTACCCTGGCACCTGCAGGCATGGCGGGGCGGACCCTGAAGGCGCGGCCTGGCGGCTCGACATGACAGCTGCGGCGGCGCGCGCCGGTCCGCTCGCATGGCATGACGAGCGCGCAGGACCGCAAACCGCCCGGCCCGAGCGGTTCGGCGATGTCGTGCTGGTGCGCAAGGACGCGCCGGCTAGCTACCACCTTGCCGCTACCCTCGACGACGCGACCGACGCAGTGACGCTGGTTACGCGCGGGCAAGACCTGTTCGAGGCCAGCCATGTCCATCGCCTGCTGCAAGCCCTGCTCGGCCTGCCAGTGCCGGCCTGGCACCACCATGCGCTGCTGGTCGAGGCCGACCCCGCAGGCGGCTGGCGCAAGCTTGCCAAGCGGCGCGGCTCACCCTCGCTTGCCGAATGCCGGGCGCGCGGCGAGGATGGACAGGCGCTTGCACTTGCCCTGAGAGACAGGCGTTTGCCCGCTGGCATTTCGCTGGGGGAGGACTAAATAGGTGCTCATGAACTACATCCTCATTCCGCTCGCCGCGATTCTGATGATCATGGTTGTTGTCAGCCTCGTGCGCGGCATCGCCGCATTCATGCAAAGCACCAAGCTCGATCTGGAGCGCGACGATGCGACTGGCGCGAGCGAGATGCAACTGCGACAAAACAAGATGATGTACGCGCGCATCAAGTATCAGGCGCTGGCGATCGTCGTGGTCGCGCTGGTCATCATGGCCAGCCGCTGAGAGCGGCCACTTTGGTCAGGCTCAACCGCATCTATACCGGCACCGGCGACGACGGCACGACCGGCCTCGTCGACGGCTCGCGCCTTGCCAAGCACGCGCCGCGAATGCAGGCGATCGGCGCTGTCGATGCCGCCAACAGCGCGATCGGCCTGGCGCTCGTCGCCATGCCGGGCAGCCCGCATGCCGCAACGCTGACTCGGGTGCAGAACGACCTGGTCGATCTGGGCGCGGACCTCGCTACGCCGGGTAGCGAATTCGCTCCGTCCGAAATGGTGCTGCGGATAGTGGCTTCGCAAGCGCAGTGGCTCGAGCTTGCCATCGACGCAGCCACTGCCGTGCTCGAACCGCTCACCAGTTTCGTGTTGCCCGGCGGCAGCGAGGCCGCTGCCCGGCTCCACGTTGCCCGCGCCTCGGCGCGCGAGGCCGAGCGGACGATGAGCGCGCTCGCTGCAACAGAGCCAGTCAATCCGGCCGCCATGGTCTATATCAACCGGCTCTCCGACCTGCTCTTCGTGCTCGCCCGGGCCATGAACGATGGCGGCAAGGCCGACGTGCTTTGGGTGCCCGGCGCGAGCCGCTAGTTCGTCAAGAATTCTTCCAGAGGGGAAAGACATGCAGACTATCGCTGTGATCGGCGCAGGCCAGATGGGTTCGGGCATCGCCCAGACCGCCGCCCAGGGCGGGCGCAAGGTGCTGCTCACCGACATCAAGCTCGAGATCGCAGAGGCGGCCAAGGCCAGGATCGGCAAGGGGCTGGAAAAGCTTGTCGCCAAGGAGCGCATGGCCGCCAGCGATGCCGCAGCGTTGCTCGACAACATCGTGCCGGTGGGTGACTATACGCCGCTCGCCGATGCCGAATTCATCATCGAGGCAGCGACCGAGCGCGAGGAAATCAAGCTCAAGATCTTCGAGGCAGCAGGCAAGATGCTCGCCAACAGCGCGATCATGGCCTCGAACACCAGCTCGATCCCGATCACCCGCATGGCCACCGCCTCGCCCGATCCGGCGCGGTTCATCGGCATGCATTTCTTCAATCCGGTCCCGGTGATGAAGCTGGTCGAGATCATTCCCGGCCTTGCCACTGCGCCCGAGACCACCGCGCGCACCCGAGCGCTAGCCGAAGGCATGGGTAAGGCAGTGATCATCGCCGGGGACGAGCCCGGCTTCATCGTCAACCGCATCGCGGTGCCGCTGCTCAACGAGGCGTGCTTTCTGGTCGGCTCGGGAGTGGGCACGATCGCCGACATCGACAAGGGCATCCAGCTCGGCCTCAACCACCCGATGGGGCCGTTCCAGCTTGCCGATTTCGTCGGGCTCGACACGGTGCTCGAGATCATCAAGGTGCTGCACGGCACGACCGGCGATTCCAAGTATCGCCCTGCGCCGCTGCTCCAGAAATATGTCGAGGCGGGCTGGTACGGGGTCAAGACAGGGCGCGGGTTCTACGACTATTCGGGGCCGGAGCCAGTGCCGACGCGTTGAACTAGCGGTTGTCCCTGGCCCAGGGGTTGGCATGATGTTGCACCGGCTCGCCGCCCTGCTTTGAGGCAGCAACAATCGCGGCGACCTTCTCGGCGGTCCCTTGCTGATCCGGGGCCGGCACCGAGCAATAGGCAGTAAGCAGCACGCAGCTCGCCCAGAGCAGGGCATGCCAGCAGCTCTTGAACACCGATCTGAGGCGCGGACCGAACATGGCCGAGATCATAATCGCGCGGCGTTAACGTCCGGTGCCTGCCTCGCGCTTGAGCGCATAGAGCTGGTCAAGCGCCTCGCGCGGGCTGAGCGCATCGACATCGATCGCCGCGATCCGCGCACGCAGGCCCTGCTCGGGGTCCTCCGGCTCGCGTGCCATGGCCGCGAACAGCGGCAGCTCGCCAAGCCCAGCGGCGAGCCCACCGGTCTGGGCGCGGCCCTGTTCGAGCTTGTCGAGCACTGCCTTGGCGCGGGCGAGAACTTGCGGCGAAACCCCCGCCAGCTTGGCAACCGCAAGGCCATAGGAACGATCGGCCGGGCCATCGGCAAGCTCGTGCAAGAGCACCAGGTCGCCCTTCCATTCGCGGGCACGGACATGATGCAACGACAGCGCGTCGCAGGTCTCGGCCAGCCGCGCCAGCTCGTGGTAATGGGTCGCGAACAGGCAGCGGCAGCGATTGACCTCGTGCACCGCCTCGACCAATGCCCAGGCCAGCGCCAGGCCATCGTAGGTCGAGGTGCCGCGCCCCACCTCGTCGAGAATGACAAAACTGCGCTCGCTTGCCTGGCTCAGGATCGCGGCGGTCTCGACCATTTCGACCATGAAGGTGGAGCGGCCCCGCGCCAGATCGTCCGACGCGCCGACGCGCGAGAAAAGCCGGTCCACGACGCCGATCCGCGCGGATTGCGCAGGCGCATAGCAACCCG
>JBIPOX010000142.1:0-4744 GCA_044378785.1 Novosphingobium sp. | reverse complement strand
TTATCGGAAAAGACGCGGTTGATGTCCTCGTAATGCGTGACAGTCCAGTTACCGTTCATTTCGCCGCCGGCACCGCCAGCCACCGAGGCGAGGGTGAGATCGGTCGCAGGCACGAACAGCAGGCGTGGGATATCTTCGCCGGTCAGCCAGCCGAACGGCTCGTAAGGATCGACAAGGTCATTGGCGAATTTGTCCATTCCCGAAGACAGCCGAACCACGCGGTCCTCGGGCACCCGGGCAGGACGGTCATCCATGGCAATGCGCAGCGCGTCGAGCGACTGCGGAAAGATCTTCTCGAGTTCGGCTTTCGGGGTTGGCGCGAGCGTGGCCTGAAGCGTCATGGTTATCTCCCAGTGGTGTCTTTCCATGCAATCGCGCGCGGGCAAGGGCAAGCCGCCCGTGCGATTTTTTGCAGACGACTTGGGCCGCGCGCCTGTCCGACAGGACAGGGCGGTTTATCGCCCGGGCGCATTGCTGGATGGCGCAAGAAAAGCGATAATCCAACAGTTACAAGATCAACTGGAGTAGTCGCCATGGCCGATGCCGATCCCAAATCGAAAGAAATGCAGGAATCTGCCGTCAAGTACTGGGCCGAGACCGGCTTCAGCGAAGGTGGCATCATCCGCGAAGTCGATTATTCGCAGGAATCGAAGGGCCTTGATCCGATGTTCGCCGGGATCAAAATCGTCGATACCGACGCCCACCTGACCGAAGCGCCAGACCTGTTTACCTCGCGCGCACCGGCCTCGATGAAAGACAAGATGCCAGTGATCAAGCGCGTCGATGGCAGGGATCGCTGGCATCTGGGCGACCGCGACCTTGGCGCGACTGGCGGCAACGTCATCCGCAAGGACAACAACAAGCTGCTTGGCCGTTTCGCTTTCCCGACGCTCGACCAGTCGCATCCCGGCGGTCACGAGATTGCGCCGCGCCTCAAGGCGATGGACGACATGGGTGTCCATGCACAGATCTGCTACCAGAATTCGGGGGTGACCCAGGCTGGCATGCTGATGACGCTGGACAACAAGGAACTCGCCCATACCATCGTGCGCATCTACAACGATGCCTCTGCCGAGTATCAGGAGGTCAGCGGCCAGCGCATCTTCAACATGGCGCACCTGCCCTACTGGGACCAGAAAGCGATGATGGCTGAGGCACGGCGCTGTCACGACATTGGCCTGAAGGGGTTTGTCCTGCCCGATACGCCCGAATTTGTCGGCGTTCCCAGCTTCATGAACGACTACTGGACCGAATTCCTCGACCTGTGCAGCGCCAGCGGCATGGCGCTGAATTTCCACCTCAACGCCTCTATCAATCCGTTCCAGATGACCTGGAAGGATTTCGAATTCGAGGAAGGCCTTGCAGTTGTCGCGATGATGTTCTCGATGGGCAATGCCGCGACGATGGGCAACTGGATGGTCTCGGGCAAGCTCGACCGGCATCCGGGCCTCAAGATCGGCCTGATCGAAAGCGGCGCGGGCTGGGTGCCCTGGGCGATAGAGGCACTGGAGCACCAGTTCCGCGAGATGCTCGCAGGCAAGCGCGATCGGCTCAAGAAATCGCCGTGGGAGTACTGGCACGATCACTTCTGGTGCACATTCTGGTTCGAGACCGTCGGCCCCAAGGATCTGCTCCACCGCATCGGCGAGGACAAGATCATGTTCGAGACCGACTTCCCGCATCCGACCTCGCTTTATCCGGGTGTGCAGGCGCACCTGAGGGACGTGCTCGGCGGTTACAGCTACGAGGTCCAGAAGAAGGTGCTGCAGGACAACGCGGTCAAGCTTTACAACCTGCCGTTCTGATCCCACTGCTGGGGCGCGATGCCCCGCCTGATGCAAAACCTTGCCGCCTTGCGCGCAAACCCGTTGTTTGCGCGTTGCATTGCGGTTGCAGCCTGGTTGCTGGTCGCGGCTTCGGTGCTGTTTCTGGCGCTGGTGGCGCAGCGCTATTGGGGTGAGTTGTCGCAACTGGCGCTGACCGGACGCCAGTGGCTGGCGCTCGGCGGACTAGCGCTGGTCTATGGCAGTGCGTTGATTTTGCTGGGTTTCGCCTGGCATCAGGTGCTGGTGATGGTCGGCGCGGCACCGCCCGGCGTGGCCCATGCGGTGCGCGCGCATACCACCGCGCAGATCGCCAAATATGTGCCGGGTAACGTTTTTCACTTTGTCGGCAGGCACTTGATCCACCGCGCTGCGGGCATGGATGACAAGCGGCTCGCCCTTGCTGCAGTGGTCGAGAATGTCATTTTGCTGCTCGCTGCTGGGTGCGTCGCAGCGGTCAGTCTCGCGCTTGCTGGCAACGGGTGGGTCAGAGGCGTTGCGCTGGCCGTGGCGGCGCTGCTCGCGATCCTGATCCCGGTTGCAGGAGGCCGCCTGCTGGCCCGCGCAGGCTGGTCAATGCGCGCTGCCATGAACGCGTTTGTTCTGGCGATCTTGTTCTTTGTTATCATGGCTCTGGTTATCGCGAGCCTGGCCGCGATGCTTGGCGCGGGCTGGTCGGGCGCCTTGGCAGGCGGCGGGGTCGCAGCGTGGATTGCCGGGTTCCTGACCCCCGGCGCGCCAGGCGGACTGGGCGTGCGCGAGGCAGTCATGGTGCTGACTGGCGGCGGCGGTGCGCGGCCTGAAGCCCTGCTCTTGCTGGCACTGTTGTTTCGGGTCGTGACCTTCGCCGGAGATATCATCTGCTCGCTGATCGGCCGACTGGCCTTTCGCGAAGCGGGCTGAACCCGGTTAACGGCAGAGCGAGCCGTCGGTTTGTTCAAGGTGGAAATGGTCGCGGTGCGCGGCATTGTATTGCGGTCCCAGTACCATTCCGAAGCGCTTGCAGGCGCTGTCGTGGACGATGCGCAGGAAGCGGCGCTTGTCTGCGCTGCCCTCACTCCAATCGTCGCGCACCGAGATGCGCCGTCCGTCGGCCAGCTCAAAGGCGGCAATATCGATGGCGCTCGCAGTCGCATGGCCCGAGCGGCGACTGGTGCCCGCGACGTTGCGGCAATTGTAGCTGCCCATCGTTTCGATCCGGACCAAGGGACTGCCAAACACCTGCCGCGCTGCCCGATCGACGCCAAAGCGCGCCCAACCGGCAAAGGTATTGGCCAGCGGGCAGGTCACCGGGCCGAGGTTTGACAGCTCGAGCATCGCATCGTCGCTGCGCAGCCCCGCCAGCCGCACCGAATTGATCGTCGAGCAGCCGCCGCCGAGATAGCGGTCTGGCATGGGCGAGAAGTTCGCCCTGGTCGCGCCAAGCTCGGCAAGGCACATCCGCGCCTCGGGCCGCGGCGTGAAGGTTGCGGTCGAACGCGCGACTCCCTGCCGCGAATCCCGGCTTTGCGGGATCTCGATACAGCCGCTCACCGCAAGGGCGAGAGGCAAGAGGAGGGCCAAGCGACGCATGCGGGAATACTCGCATCCGATGGTTAACGTCGTATTGGCAATTCCGGTTACCTGTTCATGAATTGCGGCATGTTGCTTGACTTGCTGCGGCGCAACACTAAGGCGGCCAGCGGGCCACGCGGTCCCAACGCCGCGCGTGCTCTCTGCAAGGAGAGTCTTAGATGACTGCAAACATGCCGGCACGCAAACCCGCGCGTCCGTTCTTTTCTTCCGGACCCTGCGCCAAGCCGCCCGGATATTCCCCCGACAAGCTCGCCACACAATCGCTTGGCCGCTCGCACCGCGCCAAGATCGGCAAGCAGCGGCTCGCCTATTGCATCGAGCTTATGCGTGGGATGCTGGCGCTGCCCGATACGCACCGCATCGGCATCGTGCCCGGATCGGATACGGGTGCCTTCGAGATGGCGATGTGGACGATGCTCGGCGCAAAGCCGGTCACTGCGCTTGCCTGGGAAAGCTTCGGCGAGGGCTGGGTAACCGATGCGGCCAAAGAGCTGCGGCTCGATCCCACCACAATCCGCGCTGACTATGGCAAACTTCCCGACCTGTCCCAGGTCGACTGGTCGAACGACGTCCTGTTCACCTGGAACGGCACCACTTCGGGCGTGCGGGTGCCCAACGGCGACTGGATCGCGGCGGACCGCGAGGGGCTCTCGTTCGCCGATGCGACCAGCGCGGTCTTTGCCTACGACCTGCCATGGGACAAGATCGATGTCTGCACCTTCTCCTGGCAGAAAGTGCTGGGCGGCGAGGGCGGCCACGGCGTCCTTGTCCTTGGCCCGCGCGCGGTCGAGCGGCTGGAGAGCCATACGCCGGCCTGGCCGCTGCCCAAGGTGTTCCGCCTGGCTTCCAAAGGCAAGCTCGCCGAGGGCGTGTTCAAGGGCGAGACGATCAACACGCCTTCGATGCTCGCTGTCGAGGATGCGATCTTCGCGCTTGAATGGGCCAAGGGGCTTGGCGGACTCAAGGGGCTTCAGGCGCGCAGCCAGGCTAACGCCGCGGCGCTCGACCAGATTGTCGAGGCGCGCGACTGGCTCGGCCACCTCGCCGCCGATCCTGCCACCCGCTCGAAAACCAGCGTCTGCCTGACCGTCGATGGCGCCGACGAGGCCTTTATCAAGCAAATGGCAAAGCTGCTTGAGGACGAGGGCGCTGCTTTTGACATTGCCGGTTATCGCGATGCCCCGCCGGGCCTGCGCATCTGGTGCGGCGCGACGGTGGAGACCGCCGATATCGAGGCGCTCGGCCCCTGGCTCGACTGGGCCTACCACTCAGCAAACAAATGACCGTCACCCCGGCGAAGCCCGGGGTCCATGGATGCTGAAACACATTCAGCATGACGATGATGT
>JBIPOX010000005.1:0-15948 GCA_044378785.1 Novosphingobium sp. | reverse complement strand
GCCAGCCAGGCTGGCCGCGTGCTGCTTGTCGAGCCCGTGGCCGGCTGCCTCGACCCCCAGCATCCTGACCGATGCGTCGTCGAGGAAGGGGTGGAACAGCCCGATCGCATTGCTGCCGCCGCCGATTGCTGCAACCAACAGGTCGGGCAGGCGGCCAGTGCGCGCCAGCATCTGTTCGCGCGCCTCGCGGCCAATGACCGACTGGAAATCGCGCACCAGCTCGGGATAGGGATGCGGACCTGCCGCCGTGCCGATGATGTAGAAGGTGTCGTGGACATTGGCGACCCAGTCGCGCAGCGCCTCGTTCATCGCATCCTTTAGGGTTTTCGCGCCGCTTTCGACCGGGATCACCTCGGCTCCGAGCAGCTTCATCCGGAACACGTTGGGCTGCTGCCGGGCGACATCGGTGGAGCCCATGTAGATCACGCAAGGCAGGCCAAAGCGGGCGCAGACCGTGGCAGTAGCAACGCCGTGCTGGCCAGCGCCGGTCTCGGCGATGATCCGGGTCTTGCCCATGCGGATCGCCAGCAGGATCTGGCCAATGCAATTGTTGATCTTGTGTGCGCCGGTGTGGTTGAGCTCGTCGCGCTTGAACCAGACCTGCGCGCCACCCAGCTCCGCGGTCAGGCGCGGGGCGAAATACAGCGGGCTGGGCCGCCCGACATAATGCTCGAGCAGATCGTCGAACTCGGCCTGGAATGCCGGGTCTTGCTTGGCCCGGCGGTATTCCTTTTCGAGTTCAAGGACTAGCGGCATCAGCGTTTCGGCAACGTAGCGGCCGCCGAACTGGCCGAAATGGCCGCGATCGTCAGGTTGATTGCGGAATGTGTTTGGCAGAGCGGTCAAATCTGAAATCCGTTCGGGCTGAGCCTGTCGAAGCCCCGTTCTTGCTTCCTGACAGCTCGCAAAAAAAGGACGGCCCTTCGACATGCTCAGGGCAAACGGAATCCTGTCTAGAGGCTGCGAGCCGCTTTGCAGAATGCAGCGATCTTGTCCACGTCCTTGACGCCAGGTGCACTTTCGACACCCGAGGAGGTATCGACCAGCGGCGCTCCGGTTTGCCGCGCGGCCTCGGCCACATTGGCGGCGTGGAGCCCACCGGCAAGGCCCCACGGCGTCGCGACCTTGAGGCCCGACAGCAGCGACCAGTCAAAACTGAGCCCCATGCCGCCGGGCAAGGCTCCCTTGGGGGTCTTTGCGTCGAACAGGATGAAATCGCCGGCCTCGCGCCAATCGCGGGCGCGGGCAATGTCGGCGGCTCCGGCAACGGCGAGCACTTTCCATACTGGCAGGCCGAACTGTGCCTTCAGCTGCGCGGCGCGTTCGGGCGTCTCGCTGCCGTGCAACTGGATCGCATCGAGCCCGGCAGCGGTGACAGCTTCGCCGATCGCAGTATCATCGGCATCGACAAAAACGCCGACCCGCAGGATGCGCCCTGCCGCTCGCTGACCTAGCTCGGCGGCCTGTCTGAGATCGACAAAGCGCGGCGAGGGCGGGAAGAAATTGAAGCCCGCATGGCTGGCGCGCGCGGCGATGGCCGCCTCAAGCGCGGCGGCGGTATTGATCCCGCAGATCTTGATGTCGGGCACTGTCATCCCCGCGCAGGTAGACCTGCGCGGGGCGAAATCAAGCTGCTACTTGCCCAGTTCGAACACCACCGACACGCCCGAGCCGAGTTGCACTTCGCCCGGTGCCACCGGCGTAGGAGCGGCGGCCATATCGACCATGGCGCCGCGCGCGTACATCACCGGCGGCTGCGGTGACCAGCCGCCGCCTTCGGTAATGGTCAGGATGCGCTTGACGGTCAGCCCGGCGGCCTTGGCGTAAAGGTCGGCCCGGGCGCGGGCCTTTTTCATGGCGTCGGCGCGTGCTTCGTCGAGCGCGGCGTCGGGGTCTTCCATCTGGAAGCTCGGCCCGTTGACCTGATTGGCCCCCGCCGCGACCAGCGCATCGATCACGCTGCCAAAGCGATCAAGATTGCGCTGCTTGACCGTGACCATGTTGTAGACCTGATAGCCGATGATCGGCGGCACCTGCTGCTCGAGCGGATCGAGCACCCGCTGGTTCGACATGTCGGCATAGACCGGATTGAGCGACAGGTTGCTGGTCTGAATGTCCTTGTCGGCAATCCCGGCGCGCTTGAGCGCGGCGATCACCTGGTTCATCTTGGTCGAATTGGCGGCGAGCGCGGCCCCGGCGGTCTTGCCCGAGCCAGTCACGCCGGCGGTGAAGACGCCAAGATCGGGCTTGCTGAACTGGCCCTGCGCCGAAATGCTCAACATCGTGTTGCCCGGCGCGACGACCGGTCCTGACGAAACCTCATGCGCCGAAGCGGCTTCTGGCGCGGCAGCGGCAGACAGGACAGCGGCGGCAGCGAGCGCTGGCAGGACGGATTTGATCATCGAAGGCTCTCCCAATTGGAGTGAAGTCCGGTCACTCTCGTTCATACTGCCTTGCGCGAAACTGAACGATCAGCCTCTACAGCGTCGCCTCGATTGCTCTGGCCGCCGCAGCCGGATCGTCGGCGCTACGGATCGGGCGACCGATCACCAGCACGCTGGCCCCGGCATCGCGCGCCTCGCGCGGGGTGACGATGCGTTTCTGGTCGCCCTTCTTGCCGTCGGGCAGGCGCAGGCCCGGCACCACGAAAAAGCCGTTCTTCCACTGGCGGTGGATCTCGCCAACCTCGTGGCCCGAACAGACGATCCCGTCGAGCCCGGCAGAATGGGCGAGATCGGCAAGCCGCAGCGCCTGATCGTGCGGGCTATGGCTGATACCGATGCCCGACAGGTCCTTGTCGTCAAAGCTGGTCAGCACGGTCACGCCCACAACCTTGGTATGCTCTCCTGCCGCCGCCTTGGCGTCTTCCATCATCGCCCGGCCGCCGCTGGCGTGGACGGTGACGATCGCCGGTTCAAGCACGTGGATCGCCTGCATCGCGGCAGCGACGGTGTTGGGAATGTCGTGGAACTTGAAATCGAGAAACAGCGGCAGGCCCAGCTTGGCCAGTTCGTGAACGCCGTGGTGGCCATGCGCGCAGAAGAATTCCAGCCCAAGCTTGAAGCCGCCGACATGTCCCGCAACCTTGCGGGCAAGCTCTTGCGCAGCGTCGAGCCGAGGCAGGTCGAGGGCGAGGAAGACCGGATTACGATACATCGGGGCGTTTGCTTTCTTCGGTTGCAGGCAGAATGGTTAGGGTCTCGCTCGCCGGGTCAGAGTTTGGCGCTTCGAGTGCGGCGGGCACCCCGGGCTTCTCCACCGGCGCGACGGCGGCAGCTGCACGAAGGCTGTTTTCCAACGAGGCTATGCGCCGTTTCAGCCGCCAGCTTTGCGCCCGGTAGAGCAGCCAGACCGGCACGAATCCGACGAGCAGGAAGCCGAGGGCAAAGGCCCAGATCGGCCCAGTGACAATCACCGGCGGCTCCTCGCCGACTTGCGGCCAGACATTGAGGTCGGCGGTGTTGCCGACATTGAACAGGATGAACAGCAGGACCAGGATCACCAGGGTGACCCAGACGATGGTGCGCATGACTTGCACGGGAAGCCTCCTCTGTCCGCCCCGCTCCACAAGTGTTGACCCTATGCACAAACCGCGCACAAGGGAAGGGCGGGCTTAGGCGCGTGTCCTCAGCTTTCGCCAAACACCCGCGCGAACACCGTGTCGACATGCTTGAAGTGGTAGTCGAGGTTGAACCGCTCCTCGATCTCGCTAGGCGAAAGCGCAGCGGCGATCTCGGGATCGGCCTTGAGTAGCTCCATCAGCGAGAGTCTGCCGTCACTCTCCCAGACCTTCATGGCATTGCGCTGAACCAGGCGATAGCTCTCGTCGCGCGAGAGACCTGCCTGGGTAAGCGCCAGCAAGACCCGCTGCGAATGGATCAACCCGCCCATCCGGTCGAGGTTCGCCTGCATCCGTTCGGGATAGATCACCAGCTTGTCGATCACGCCAGCGAGGCGCGCCAGCGCGAAATCGAGCGTGATCGTCGCGTCCGGACCGATGAAGCGCTCGACCGAGGAGTGGGAGATGTCGCGCTCGTGCCACAGGGCGACGTTTTCGAGCGCGGGCAGGGCATAGGCGCGGATCATCCGGGCCTGTCCGGTCAGGTTTTCGGTGAGCACCGGGTTGCGCTTGTGCGGCATCGCCGAGGAGCCCTTCTGGCCGGGCGAGAAGTATTCCTCCGCCTCGAGCACCTCGGTGCGCTGCAGGTGTCGCACTTCAACCGCGAGCCGCTCGATCGATCCGGCAATCACCGCCAGGGTTGCAAAGAACATCGCATGCCGGTCACGCGGGATGACCTGGGTCGAGACCGGCTCGATGGCGAGGCCAAGTTTCTCGGCGACATATAGTTCGACTGAGGGATCGACATTGGCGAAGGTGCCGACCGCGCCCGATACCGCGCAGGTCGCGATTTCAGCACGCGCCGCGACCAGACGCGCCTTGCAACGGGCGAACTCGGCATGGGCCTGCGCCAGCTTGAGACCGAATGTGGTCGGTTCGGCATGGATGCCGTGGCTGCGCCCGATTGTCGGCGTGTACTTGTGCTCCCTCGCGCGGCGCTCGATCGCAGCGAGCAGATCGTCGAGGTCGGCAAGCAGCAAGTCGCTGGCCCGGGCGAGCTGGACCGAGAGCGTGGTATCGAGCACGTCGGAGCTGGTCATGCCCTGGTGCATGAAACGCGCTTCCGGGCCGACCTGCTGCGCTACCCAATCGAGGAAAGCGATGACATCGTGCTTGGTCACGGCCTCGATCGCATCGATCGCAGCAACGTCGATTGCCGGATTGCTCGCCCACCAGTCCCACAGCGCCTTGCCAGCGCTTTCGGGAACAATGCCAAGCTCGCCCATCTTGACTGCCGCATGCGCTTCGATCTCGAACCAGATGCGAAAGCGCGCTTCCGGCTCCCAAATCGCGCTCATCGCGGGGCGGGCATAGCGAGGGACCATGGGCAGACTCCGAAGGCTGGTTAGCCGCCGCCGCTAGGCCGCACCGGCAGTCATGGCAAGGGCATGCCCCGGTTCAGCCGCGCGCGTCCGCAGGTGCGATCGTGCCTGCACGGCCTGGCGTGACAATGCGATAGGCCATCTTCCAGCGTCCGTCTTCCTTGCGAAACCGGTCGTGATAGTGGCCGATGCGCAGCACTTCGACCTTTTCGCTGCTTCCCACCAGCACCCAGTAAGACTGCGATTCGGCATTCTCGCCATCATGGACGGTGATGTGCAGCGTCGTATTGACGTGCCAGACATTGGTGCCTGGACCCTGAAAGCCGGTGTCACGCAATTGCTTGCGATTTGCCCGCAGGTTGTCGAGGCCGCTGACTTTCCAGGCCGACGGCGCATCGCCCTCGCGCATGCCAAAGGGCTCGCGCATGTCGAAAGTGCCATCCTGCGTCCATAGCGAGAAGTATTCGCTCAGGTCATCGGCATTGTCGGCCATGATCGCCAATTTGCCTACGAGGTTGCGGATCTCGAGCTCGTCCTTGAGCTTTTGCAGGTCGGTATCGGTCATTTTGCTCTCCCCAGATTGTCTATTCAGGCCAGCGGAACGCCAGCCGAGTCTCGCCGGTGTTTTGCCCTTGCGCATCAAAGCGTCGTTCCCAGATCGCGCCTTGCCCCGCCTTGTCGACCGCGATCACTGTGCTGCACCGCGTGCCATAGACCGGGTTGCGGATGAACGGCGCGGTTTCAAGCGCTTCGGCGGAAATGTCGGAGGGCGATTGCGGGTGCAAGCCAGCTACGGGCAGCGATTCGCTCGCCAGGGCGGCGAACAAGGGCGCGATGTCGCCATCCTGCTTGCCCAGCCAGTCGAGCAGCGCGGCCTTGAGCGTCAGCGTTTTGGGCCAGGGCTCATCAAGCGCGCCGTTGGACAGGCCGTAAATCCCGGCCGATAGCCTCGCACGCACTGGTTCCGGTCGGTTAGCGAGATAGGCCAGTTCGGTGCCCCGGCCTGCCAGCACGTTGAACGGATTGAAATCGGCCAATTGCGCCGGGTCCGGGTCGGCATAGTTGCCCGTGCCTGTCAGCAGGTCGGTGACCAGCTTGCCACGCGAGACACGGCCCGCTTCAGGCTCGCCATAGCCGCGCCGGTTGGTGACCAGCACGAAGCGGCCCGCTTGCGAAACGCCCAACCAGGTTCCGCCCGAGCGAAGATCGCGCCCCGCGAGTACGCCTGAGCCATCCGGCCAGCGCTCGAGCGGCGCGGCGGGCCTGTCGTGATACTCGTCGCGATTGCCGATCACGAGGAGCCGCCATTCGGGATGCGCGCTCCAGGCCAGCGCCGCGACGCACATCAGATCAGGCCTTTGGCGCGCAGGCTGGTGTGCCCCTCGCGCCCGATGATGACATGATCGTGCACGACGATCCCGAGCAAGCGTCCGGCCTCGGCGATGCGGTTGGTTACCTCGATGTCGGCGCGGCTCGGCTGCGGAGAGCCGGAGGGATGGTTATGGACGATGATCAGCGCGGTCGCGCCAAGGTCCATGGCGCGGCGGATCACTTCGCGCGGGTGGATCGCGGCCTCGTCGATCGACCCGTCGCCGACGTGCTCGTCGTGGATCAGCATGTTCTGGGTATTGAGAAACAGCACTCGCACCCGCTCGACCGTCAGGTGCGCCATGTCGATCGTCAGATAGTCGATCAGCGCCTGCCAGCTTGCCAGCACTGGCCGCTCCCGAACTTGCTGGCCCGCCATCCGCCCTGCCGCGATGGCGACAATCTTCAACGCCGCACCACTGGTCTCGCCCATGCCGGGATGATTGGCGAGCGCCTTGGCATCGGCGTTGAGCACGCCTGCCAGCGAACCGAACCGGGCGATCAGGGTGCGCGCCAGCGGCTTGACGTCGCGGCGGGGGATCGCGGTCATCAGCAGGTATTCGATCACCTCGTGATCGGCCAGCGCCTCGGCACCGCCATCAAGCAGGCGTTTGCGCAGCCGCGCGCGATGGCCGCTGGCATCCTGCCCAAGGTCGGCCTTTGCCCGTTCAGGGCCGGTTTCGAACAGTTCGTCCATGCCAACCCATCATTGCCTTTCCCGTGCAGCGGGCGCAAGTGAAGGACCGATGCAGAGCGATACTAGCGAGGAACCGATCAGCGAAGCGGAACCAGCGCCGGTTCCTCGCGGCCGGGCGCGCTGGAAAGCGATTGTACTTGGGCTGATCGGGCTGTTGGTTCTGGCCCTTTTGGCGCTCTGGTTCTCGCGCGAGCGCCTTGCCGAGGATCTGATTTCCTCCGAACTCGCAAAGCGTAATGTCGCTGCCCGCTATCAGGTCGAGACCATCGGTCCCAGCGAACAGGTGCTCACCAATGTCGTGATCGGTGATCCGGCAAGGCCCGATTTCACTGCCGAGCGCGTAGTCGTGGCACTGCGCGCCCGCTTCGGCCTGCCTTCGGTTGCCAGCGTCCGGCTAGTGAAGCCGCGGCTTTACGGAACCCTGGCGCAAGGCAAGCTGACATTCGGAGCGCTCGATCCTTTCATCTTCACCGACAGCACCGAGCCATTCACCTTGCCCGACATGGACCTCGCGATTGAGGACGGGCGCGGCCTGATCGAAAGCGAATATGGCGCGCTGGGTATCTCGCTCAAGGGAAGCGGCAATTTGCGCAACGGCTTTGCCGGCGAGGTCGCGGGCCTGGCGAATGGCCTTGCTTATCAGGATTGCCGCGCCGAGCGGTTGAGCCTGTTCGGCAAACTGGCGATCGCAAGCGCGAAACCGCGATTCGAAGGGCCGGTTCGGCTGGCAAATGTCACTTGCCGGCAAGCAGGTTTGAGGCTTGCGAGCCTGGGGATCGAAACGAACGTGACTGCCGATCCCGAGCTTGACGGGGCACAGGGCACGCTGTCCCTCGCGGCAGGTCCGATTTCGGCTGCGGACAACAGGCTGGCCAAGGCCAGCGGCGAAAGCCGGTTCGCCTGGCGCGAAGGAGCGGTGCGCCTCGACTACGAACTTGAAGGCGATCAACTGGAAACCCCGCTGGCGCGCGCTTCGGCCATTGCTCTGAAGGGCCGGATGCGCGCTGATGACGGGTTCGCCAGCGTCGATCTCGACAGTGACATTTCGGGCAAGCTCGCTGCGGTCGACCAATCGTTGATCGCAGGAATCGACGCGCTAGCGCGTAGCGGCGAGGGCACGCTTGCCGGTCAACTTGCCGGCAAGGCGGGTGGAGCGCTGCGCCGCGAACTGCGCGGCGCTTCGTTTTCCGTCAGCGTCATCGCGCGGCGCAGGCCCGAGAGCGACAGCGTGATCGTGCCGCGCGCCAGCTTGCTGGGCGGCAGTGGCGAGGCGCTGCTGGCGCTTTCGCGGCTGCAATTGCGCTCGGGCGGAGACGGTCTGGAAGTGCTCGCGGGCAATTTCATGACTGGCGGCAAAGACCTGCCGCGACTTGGCGGACAGATCAGATCGGCGAGGTCGGGCCTGATTCTCGATGCGACCATGGCCGAATATGCGGCGGGCGAGGCCCGGCTCGCCCTGCCGAGGTTGGTAGTTTCGCAAAAGTCCGGCGCCATCGGCTTTTCAGGCGAGGTGCGGGCGAGCGGGGCACTGCCCGGCGGCAGCGCAAGAGGCCTGGTTGCGCCGATCGACGGAAACTGGTCGCAGCGGGCGGGCTTGTCGTTGTGGCCGCGCTGCACCGATGTTTCCTTCGAGCGCCTTCAACTTGCCAGTCTTGACCTGTCACGGCGCAGCATCGCGCTGTGCCCGCCAACGGGGCAAGCAATCGTGCGCTCGGGGCCGGGCGGATTGAAAGTCGCAGCAGGACTGCCCGCGCTCAACATATCCGGCGAACTCGCTGGCACCCCGATCCGCATTGCCAGCGGGCCGCTCGGCCTGGCCTGGCCGGGTACGCTTTCTGCGCGCGCTCTCGACGTGCGGCTGGGCCCTGACGATGCTGTTTCGAGCCTGCGCATCGGCCAGCTCTCGGCGCGGCTGGGGCGTGAGATTGCCGGGAGCTTTGCCGGGGTAACCGCAGGGCTCGACGCTGTGCCGCTCGATCTGTCGGAAGGATCGGGACAATGGCGCTATGCGGGCGGCGCGCTGACTCTATCGGGTGCCTTGCTCAAGGTCTCTGACCGCGAGCAGGTCGACCGGTTCGAGCCCTTGGTCGCGCGCGACGCCAGCCTAACCTTGCGCAACAACACGATCACCGCACAGGCGCTGCTGCGCGAGCCGGGCAGTGATCGCGAAGTGGTGCGCGCCGACATTGGCCACAACCTTGGCAGCGGGCGCGGCCATGCCGACCTGTCGGTGCCCGGGATCCTATTCGATCAGGCGATGCAGCCCGATACCCTGACCCCGCTGGCGCTGGGCATCATTGCCAATGCACGCGGGACCGTGCGCGGCCTAGGTCGCATCGACTGGGGCGACAGCGAGGTAACAAGCAGCGGCCGCTTCGCCACCGACGGGCTCGATTTCGCCGCGGCCTTCGGTCCGGTCAAGGGCACTTCGGGCGAGATTGTCTTCACCGACCTGCTCGGCCTGGTGACCGCGCCCGACCAGTCCTTGCGCATCGCCGCGATCAACCCCGGCATCGAGGTCAACGACGGCGTAGTGCGGTTTGCGCTCCAGCCGGGCGACGTGCTGTCGGTCAAGGGCGGGCACTGGCCTTTCCTCGAAGGCAAGCTCGATCTGCAACCGGTCGACATCGTCTTCGGCTCGAAGGACGAGGTACGCTACGAACTGGTGATCGACGGGATCGACGCTGCCCGCTTCGTCCAGCGCCTCGAACTGAGCAATCTCAGCGCCACAGGAAGTTTCGACGGGCGGCTACCGCTGGTTTTCGACGAGAACGGGGGCAGGATCGAGGGGGGGCGGCTGGTCTCGCGCCCGCCGGGCGGCAATGTCTCCTATGTCGGCGACCTCAGCTACGAAGATCTGACGCCGATGGCGAATTTCGCCTTCGAGATGCTGCGTTCGGTCGATTACCGGCAGATGGATATCGATCTGAGCGGCTCACTCGAGGGTGAGATCATTACCAGCGTTACTTTTGACGGGATCAAGCAGGGTGAAGGCGCGAGCAGCAACTTCGTCACCCGGCAGATCGCTCGCCTGCCGATCCGTTTCCGTCTCAATATCCGCGCGCCGTTCATCCAGCTGGTCTCGTCTGTGCGCTCGCTCTACGATCCCGCCTTCATCCGCGATCCGCAAATGATGGGCCTTTCGCTTCCGGCTGGCGAGCCAAAGCCGCCTGCACCGCCGACCAACCCGGCGCAACCGGCAATGCCTCCCGCTCCTGCGGTGCGTCTGCCCGGACCCGCCGTTCAGCCCCCCGAAAGCGAGCCTGTGCGATGAACAGTCCAACATTGACCGACCAGCAGCACCCTGCAACAACATATCGCATGGACGCGATGCAGCAGGGCGGGGCAGGGTCGGGTCGGCGGGTCGCAAGCCTGTCGGCGGTGCTGGTGGCGGCAATGATGACGCTGTCGGGCTGTATCTCGGTTAATGCACCGGACAAGCCGATCGTCATCGAGCTCAACATCAACATCAAGCAGGAAGTGATTTACAAGCTCGCCGCCGACGCGGCGGACACAATCGAGGCCAACCCGGACATCTTCTGATGAACACTAACATGACACTCCGCTCCATCTACTCCTTCGCGGCGATTGCCGGGCTTGCGCTGTTGGGCGCGGCAGTGGCCGTCGTGCCAGCTGCGGCGCAGGACTATGCCTCGGCCAAGGCCGCCGGTCTGATCGGCGAGCGGGTTGATGGCTATGTCGCTGTGGTAGGCGCGGGCAATGCCGATCTGCGCCGCGTGGCCGACGACACCAACATCAAGCGCAAGGCGGTCTATGCCGAAAAGGCCCAATTGCAGCGCGTAACGGTCGAGGAATATGCCTTCGCGACTGCCTGCACCCTGATCGCTAAGACCGCGACCGGGGAAAAGTATCAGGCACCCGATGGCACCTGGCGCACCCGCACGCTTGAAGCCCCGGTGCGCGACGCCCGCTGCCCTTAACCTCAGGGAAACAGCCCCGAACTTGCGCAAGGTGCTCCCGGGTCCCGGATCGTTGCGCCCTGCCGGTTGACTCGAATCCGCCCCCCGCCTAAGGGGGCCGCGCCCTCGGCGGGCGGAGGTTGCTTCATGCCTGTCATTCCCGCATGACGGAGGACAGTATGAGCGACGAGACGAACGCACGGGATCCTGTCGACGAGGACAAGCGGATCGACGCGCTGGACGAGCGGCTCAAGGCCGCGAAACAGCGTGAAGAGAAGCGACTTCAACCGGCAGCAGGAGTGGAAGCCGACGCGAATTATCGCATCGGCAACCGCGTTCTGGCCGAACTGATCGGCGGTATCGGTGGCGGTGCGTTCCTGGGCTGGGTGATCGATCACTTTGCCGGAACCTCGCCCTGGGGTCTGTTGGTGGTGATGTTCCTGGGGATCATCGTCGCCTTCAGAAACATCATCCGGATTTCTAACCGGCGTCCTGACTGAATCTTTCGCAAATGCGAAAGCAGGTAGGGCGCTGTCGCGCATCGCAGGGAACATCGCAACGTGGCAGCCGAAACAGGCAAAGTCGATCCGATGCACCAGTTCGCCATCCATCCCATGTTCGGGACGGACGGCTGGGAAGTGGCCGGATACAATATCGCCTTCACCAATTCCGCGCTGTGGATGGTGATTGCCGCGATTGGTCTGCTGATCTTCATGTGGGGCGGGATGAAGCGCGAGCTGGTCCCCGGGCGCTGGCAGATGGCGGTCGAGAGCATGACCGGCTTCATAGATTCGATGATTGCCGCCAACATCGGCCCGGCCGGCAAGAAATATGTGCCCTACATCTTCTCGCTGTTCATGTTCATCCTGTTTGCCAACATGCTCGGCCTGCTGCCGCTTGGCATTGTTGGCCTGCACCCCTTCACTTTCACCAGCCATTTCAGCGCCACTGGCGTGCTTGCAATCATGTCTTTCGCGATCGTGTTGATTGTCGGCTTCTGGAAGCACAAGCTGCACTTCTTCTCGCTGTTCGTGCCGCACGGCACGCCCTGGCCGATGATCCCGATCATCTTCCCGATCGAGCTGGTCTCGTTCTTGGTGCGTCCGTTCAGCCTCGGCCTGCGACTGTTCGTGGCGATGATGGCTGGCCACGTGCTGCTCAAGGTGCTTTCCGGCTTCGTTATTTCCGGAGCCAACGCGGGCATCGGCTTTGCCGCGTTGGTCAGCGTGCCCAGCTTCCTGCTGATGATCGGCATCAGCGCGCTGGAAATCCTCGTCGCTGGCATTCAGGCCTATGTCTTCGCGCTGTTGACTTCGCTCTATCTCAACGACGCGGAAAACCTTCACTGATCCCGTCAAATATCACGTCATCCCAAGGATAAAGGAGTTTTTGAAATGGAAGCAGAAGCCGCAAAGCTGATTGGTGCGGGTCTCGCCGCAATTGGCGCTGGTATGGCCGCGATCGGCGTGGGAAACGTGTTCGGCTCGTTCCTCGAGAGCGCGCTGCGCAATCCCGGTGCCGCCGACGGCCAGCAGGGCCGCCTGTTCATCGGCTTTGCTGCCGCCGAACTTCTTGGCCTGCTCTCGTTCGTTGTCGCGATGATCCTGATCTTCGTGGCCTGACGACCGCATCACCGAACATTCTGACTGACCAGCCGGGGATCGCGCCGCCTATCGGGTAGCGCACCGGCTGGACAAGGTTGCAGGACTGAACATGCCTCAAATCGCGCAACTTGGCGAAACCTTTGCCAGCCAGATCTTCTGGATGCTGGTGGTCTTCGGCTTCGTGTTTTTCGTTGTCGGGCGCGGCATGTTGCCCAAGGTGCTCGACACGGTCTCGCTGCGCGACAAGCAGATATCCGAGGATCTTGCCGCCGCTGCCGCCGCGCGCGAACAGGCAGACCGCGAGGAAGAAGCCTGGCGCGCGCGCGAAAATGCCAACCGCGCCAAGGCCCAGGAAATCATCGGCGAGGCCAAGGCTGCTGCAGCGCGCAGCACCGAAAGCCGTCTCGCCGAGGCCAATGTCCGGCTTGATTCCAGGCTTGGAGAGGCGGAAGCCCGGATTGCTACTGCCCGCCAGGGTGCGCTTGGCGAGATCGAGCAGGTTGCAGCCGAAGCTGCCGACGACATCGTTTCGCGGCTTGCAGGGCTGAAGCTCGATCCAGCTGCTGCGCGCACTGCCGTCAAGGAGGCGCTCAATGGCTAACCTGCTGGTCATGTTGGCCGAGGCCGCTGGCGAACATGGCGCAGAGAAGATCGAACCGACCGTTTTCGGGTTGAACCCGGGATGGTGGGTTGCTGCTTCGATGCTGGTGCTGATCCTTTTCGCCGTGTTCGGCGCCAAGGTTCACAAGACCATCGGATCGAGCCTCGATTCCTCGATCGCGGAAATCCGCCGCCAGCTCGACGAGGCAAAGGTCCTGCGGGCTGAAGCAGAGGCGCTACGCCAGGAATATGCCGACAAGATCGCCAGCGCCGAAAAGGACGCCGAGGCAATGCTTGCCCATGCCAGGACCGAGGCCGACGCGATTGTCGCCAAGGCAGAGGCGGATACCGGTGCGGTGATCACCCGGCGCGAGAAGATGGCGACCGACAAGATCGCTGCCGCTGAACGCGCTGCGGTCGACGATCTGCGTGCCAGGGCTGCCGATGCCGCCACCCAGGCCGCGCGCGGGCTGATCCGTGGCAACCTCTCCGCAAGTGCGGACAAGGCGCTGGTCGACGAGGCGATTTCCTCGATCTGATACGGTTCAGGGCAGAGCGGCTGCCTGCCGCCCGACGTTCTCCATGCCGATGGCAGTCGGGCCACCCGCCTGACGGCATTTCGCTTTGTATCGGAAAGTTTTGCGTTGCATCCCGCGGCGCGCCGTGCTTTTGAGCTTATTGCAAATCGCTCGCAACAATTCCGATGGAGACACTCTTGAGCCGCACACTTCTGACCAAGGTCCACCTTTGGCTCGCCGCTCTGCTGTTTCCCGCCATCCTCATGTTCCTGGCCACCGGCGCGCTCTATACCTGGGGGGTTACCGGCAAGACCTATGACACCTCGCGCGATGTGAAGCTGAGTGCTCCACTCGATCCCGAAAACGAAGCGGCGATGCGCGCGCTTGCCGAGGCAGAGCTCAAGGCAATGGGCCTCGACCATCCGACCGGCAAGGCGCGGGTGCGCCAGTCAGGCCAGAGTTTCGGCTTCGAATGGGTCGGGTCGCGCCGCGACATCACGATCGAGCCCGGCACCGATCCTCTGGTCGCCAAGGTCACCGTGAAGGAAGCCTCGCTGCACCGCACGCTGGTACAGCTGCACAAGGCCAAGGCGGGCACGGCTTTCAAGGTCTATGCGACAAGCCTGGCTACTGCCCTGCTGCTGCTGGTAGCGACAGGGTTGCTGATCGGCCTCAAGAGCCCAGGCCTGCGCCGTTCGGCAATCTGGGGCAGCGCTGCGGGCGTGGTGCTGTTTGCCGGACTTGTAGCGACGGCTTGAATTTCAGAAGCTGTCCTTCGCGCTCCGGAGCGCGGCGAAGGTCGCTACCGGATCGCCGGTAACGCCCCAGCGCGCTTGCATTGCGGGATCGTCGGCGCGCAGGAACGGGTTGGTCTGCAATTCGCGCTGGAGCGCGGCAGGGACAGTTGGCAGGCCCTTGGCGCGCTGCTTGCCGATATCGGCTACATAGGCAGCAAGCGCCTCGTTGTCAGGATCGGCGTGGACCGCAAAGCGCGCGTTCGATTCGGTGTACTCGTGCGCGCAATAGAGCAAGGTGTCGGCAGGCAGGGCCTTGATCCGCTTGAGGCTCTCCCAGAACTGCGGCGGCGTGCCCTCGAACATGCGCCCGCAGCCCAGTGCAAACACGGCATCGCCGACGAAGGCGACATTTGCGGCAGGCAGATGGTAAGCGATGTGGCCCATCGTGTGGCCGCCGACATCGATCACTTCGGCTTGCCAGTGCCCGAGCGAGACCTTGTCGCCCTGGCCGACGGTGCGGTCGATCGCGGCGATCCGCTCTGCTTCGGCGCCCGGCGCGATGACCTTGCAACCGGTCGCTGCCTTGATCGCTTCGTTGCCGCCGGCATGGTCGGGATGCCAGTGGGTGTTCCATATCTGAGTAATCTGCCAGCCCTTGCGCGCTGCTTCGCGCAGATAGGCCTCGGCGTCGGGCGTATCGATGCAGGCGGTCTCGCCACTTTCGGCATCGTGGAGCAGATAGCCGTAATTGTCGGACAGGCAAGGGAACTGGTGGATTTCGGCCATGAGAATCTCCTTGCCCTGTGCATAGCTCTGAAACGCGAAGCCCCGCCAGTTATCTCGCACAAAGCCGCAAAGGCACAAGGCCCGGTGCGGTGAGTGGCCCCAATCGTCTATGTGTTTTGCGAGATACAAGCAAAAGCCCGCCCGCATTGCTGCGGACGGGCTCTGTGCTGTCGGGAATTGAGGTGCAGGCCCTTGCTTTCGCAGGGGCTCGTGACCGCCTCAGCCCTTGTTCTTGAAGGCTTCGCCCAGGATGTCGCCCAGCGACGCGCCCGAATCGGACGAGCCGTACTGCTCGACTGCCTGCTTCTCTTCAGCCAGCTGATAGGCCTTGATCGAGAAGTTGGGCTTCTTCGACCGGTCGAAGCCAGTGACCTGGGCATCGATCTTCTGGCCGACCTGGAAGCGGTCGGGGCGCTGTTCGTCGCGGTCGCGACCCAGGTCCGAACGCTTGATGAAGCCGGTCGAGCCGTCCTCGGCCGCCTGTACCTCGAGCCCGCCGTCGCGCACTTCGAGCACAGTGACAGTAACAACCTGACCGCGCTTGAGGCCGCCGCCGCTGCCGCTGGCGCTGCCGCCGCTGGCTGCTGCTGCGCTGGGCGCGCCGCGCTCAAGCTGCTTCATGCCCAGGCTGATGCGCTCCTTCTCGACATCGACGTCGAGCACGACCGCCTTGACCATCTCACCCTTGCGGTGAAGCGCCAGCGCGTCCTCGCCCGAGATGCCCCAGGCGATATCCGACATGTGGACCATGCCGTCGACGTCGCCATCGAGGCCAAT
>JBIPOX010000363.1:0-4747 GCA_044378785.1 Novosphingobium sp. | reverse complement strand
CAAGTCTTGGTCTCAGGAGGCACTTCAGCTCCGGTATGGGGGTCTGCCCTGATCGTGTCAGATCAGCCGGCTAACTTTGTCTACGCCGGTCCTGCTTCTGGTCCTTCTGCAGCTACTGGCTTTCGCTTGCTCGTTAACGACGACGTTCCAAGCACGTTGACTGGCAAGTCAATGAGCGGCAGCACGAATACGTTTACCAACCTTCCAAATGCCAGCCTGACCAATTCAGCGGTCACTATCAACGGATCGTCTGTTTCTTTGGGCGGATCAATAACTGTTACGGCAACGTCAACAGCTGCCTTGACCATTGGAACCGGCTTGTCTGGTACAAGCTACAACGGCTCGACAGCCGTGACAATTGCAATTGATTCAACAGTGGCCACCCTGACGGGCTCTCAAACCCTGACCAATAAGACGATCAACGGCAGCAGCAACACACTCAGCAATATTGCAAATTCAAGCTTGACAAACAGTCAAATCACGCTTGGAACCACTAATATTGCTTTGGGTGGGACATCTTTAACGCCAGCTGGCTTGACTAGCGTCACGGTGACTCAAAACCCGGTTGCTGCCCTTGACTTGGCCACCAAGCAGTACGTGGACACCCTTGTGTCTTCTGGCATCACCTTCCACACTCCGGTCAAGTACGAAGTACCCAACACCACCGGCAACCTAAACGCGACCTACAACAATGGAACCGCGGGTGTTGGAGCTACACTGACAAACGCCGGCGCCCTGGTTGCGTTCACTCCTGACGGTACAGTCGCTTCGGTCGCTGACCGCATCCTGGTTTATAACCAGACCAACCAAGCTCAAAACGGCGTCTACGTTGTCACGACGGTTGGTGATGGTTCAACTGCATGGGTATTGACTCGCGCCTCTGATGCAGACACCTATGGATTAAAGAGTCCAAATGCTCTGGGAGAAGGCGACGCTTTCTTCATCACGTCAGGGGACACTGGGGCTGGCGAGACCTACGTCTGCAACACGGTTGGGGTCATTACCTTCGGCACGACAGCAATCACTTTTGCGCAAATCTCTGCGACGCAGATCTATTCTGCTGGCACAGGCCTGACACTGACTGGTACGCAATTCAAAATCAGTAACACGGCGGTGACTGCTGGCGCTTACGGCTCCGCAACGCAAGTCGGCACATTTACGGTAAACGCGCAAGGCCAATTGACCTTGGCTGGAAACACTACAGTCACCCCGGCTGTTGGCTCAATCACCGGCTTGGGTACTGGTGTTGCTACGGCGCTTGCCGTCAACACAGGCTCAGCTGGAGCCTTTGTGCTCTTCAACGGGGCACTTGGAACCCCAACGTCTGGGACGCTCACCAACGCAACTGGTTTGCCATTGACGACTGGCGTGACAGGAACTTTGCCAATTGCAAATGGCGGCACAAATGCCACGACAGCTCCAACTTCTGGAGCAGTGGCTTATGGTACTGGAACGGCTTACGGCTTCAGTTCTGCCGGGACTTCCGGCGACTTTTTGATCTCAGGTGGTACTGGTTCACCTACCTGGACTAGTACAATCTCTGGAGGAACTTACGCATGACAACAATTCTGACTAAGAAAAAGGACACCGCCGGAGCCCCCGTCGCGGGTGACCTGACCAATGCAGCCGGAGGTGCTGAGCTTGCTGTCAACACGGCAACCAAGCGTCTTTACACCAAAGACAGTGGCGGCAACGTCGTTGAGATTGGTACCAATCCAAGCTCACTTGACGTCCCTGTAATCATCTCAGGCACAACTACTGATGCCGCTTTGCGTATCACTCAACTTGGTACTGGCAATGCTCTGTTGGTTGAGGATTCAACTAATCCTGATTCAAGTCCGTTTGTAATTGATTCTGCTGGAGCCGCTATTCTTGGAACAACAGCAAGCGCAACCCTTGGTCTTACTGGTCAACAACTTCAAGTGCAAACTGTTGCTGCAATATCTGGCGCAGGGGCCTTGTTTGCGGGCTGGAATGCTACGCAACCTAATGCAATCAATCTTGCCCGTTCTCAATCAGGAACAATTGGAACAAATGGAGTTGTATCCTCTGGAGCCGCAAGTAGTATTAGATTTTTCTTTGACGATGGCACAAACTTTATACGTGGTGCGGCAATTGAAGCCGCAGTAGACGGCACACCCGGCACAAACGACATGCCCGGTCGCCTTGTCTTTAGCACCACTGCTGATGGTGCAAGTACGCCTACTGAAGCAATGCGGATCACTAGTGGCCAATTGGTTTCTGTTGGCACAACGCAAAACGCTCAAAGCAAATTGTATGTCACCAATACAGTCACAGATACAGCCAGTGCCGAACAAGGCATTTGGTCAATATTGACGGCAAATAATGCATCTGGCACGGCAACTAAGTCAGGTGTAAGAGGCAGAGTTACTGTTGGCGCTTCTTATGCCGGCACAGGAATATTGACTGGCTTTTTGTCAGAAGTAAATAATAGCCTTACTACAACTATTAGCGGTTCTTTCCAAGCGTTCCGTTCTTCTTTTACAAATAGTAGTACAGGAACAATTGGTACCATTTATTCTTATGCTTCTACTCCTCCAAGCAATGCAAGCGGGACGATTACTAACTACTACGGCTTTGCTCAAGACGATGTAACAACAGCCACAAACGTGTATGGCTTCCTTGGTTCTGTCTCATCTGGCGCTACCAAGTGGAACCTGTACATGAATGGCACGGCCAATAACTACATGGCTGGACGCTTAGGCATTGGATCAACAGGTTTGACTGATTCGCTCGTGCCATGCGCCATCAATCCAACTGGTGCAACTACCGTGTACGGATTCCGTCAATTTGGAACCATTCAATCTGATGTAACATCTGGCTATATTGGGTATCAATCTAATTCTTCAACTCAAGCAGCAGCTTTTACCTTAGTAAATTTACGTCATTTCCAAGCAGTCCAATCAACTATTGGAGCTACTTCTACCGTCACTAATCAGTATGGATTTATTGCTGAATCATCTTTAACCGGCGCGACAAACAATTACGGTTTCTTTGGCGGCATTGCAAGTGGCACGGGTCGCTACAACTTCTACGCGTCTGGTACTGCTCAAAATTACATGGCGGGTAATTTAAGCATTGGAACCACAACATCAACTTCCATGCTTCTGGTTAATGGCTCGTCTTCCATATCTGCCTTCAAGACTCCAAACATCGCCGAGGTGAACACCATCTCGGCAACGGCAGCAACGGGCACTATCAACTATGACATCACCACGCAATCAGTCCTGTACTACACGACCAACGCATCTGGTAACTTCACAGTTAACTTCAGAGGCTCAAGCGGTACATCGTTGAACACGGTCATGCAGACTGGTGAGTCAATCTCGGCTACCTTCTTGGTGACCAATGGGGCTACGGCTTACTACAACTCTGCTGTTCAAGTAGATGGTTCATCTGTCACTCCAAAGTGGCAAGGCGGAACAGCACCGACAAGCGGAAATGCAAGCTCAATTGATAGCTACACATACGTAATCATCAAGACAGGTAGCGCCACGTTCACCGTGCTGGCTTCCGTAACCAAGTTCGCATAAGGATAAAAAATGCCTCGTTTATCCAAGATTGGTGCTGCTGCATTAGCTGCTTTCGGGTGGACAGGTTTATCGTCCGTCACTGCTAGCTACCTTGTGGTGGCTGGTGGAGGTGGAGGTGGTTGGCGTGGAGGTGCCGGCGCTGGCGGGTACTTAACTGGAACTACATCGCTTAACCCAACTCTCTCATACACAGTGACTGTTGGCGCAGGCGGTAGCGCTGCAGGAACGAATAGCGGAAGTCAAGGCGGTAATGGTTCCAATTCACAATTTGGTTCTTTAACCGCCTCAGTAGGCGGTGGAGGTGGTGGGGGCAGTAACTCTGTTGGCCTTTCTGGCGGCTCTGGCGGCGGTGGCGGCGTAAACAATAACCAAACCACCGTTTACTCTGGCGGAGCTGGCACAAGCGGTCAAGGAACTTCTGGAGGAAACAGTTTTCAACCAACTGGCGGCTCACAGTCAAATGGTGGTGGTGGAGGTGGTGCGACAAGCGCAGGAAGCGCCGCTCCATCTGCCGCCGCTGGCGGTGCTGGTGGAGCAGGCACGGCATCTTCCATCTCTGGCGCTTCTGTAACTTACGCTGGCGGCGGTGGCGGCGGGGCAACCTCCACTTCTGGAGCGGCTGGCACAGGAGGGGGTGGCACTGGAAGCAATAGCTCAACTGCTGGAACTGCTGGAACAGCAAACACTGGTGGCGGTGGAGGTGGCGGTGGACTTAGTCAAGCTTCTGGCGCAGGCGGCTCAGGCATCGTCATCATTTCCTACACAAGCGCAACACAATTATTTGGTGGTGGAACTGTTACCCAATCAGGCGGTAACTTCATTCACACATTCACATCTTCTGGCGCACTTAGCCCCTTGTCATCTGTGACGGCAAGTTACTTGGTAGTGGCTGGTGGTGCTGGTGCAGGTAGAACTGCAAACGGTTCGGGCGGCGGCGGTGCTGGTGGCTTACTTACTGGCTCTGGACTTGTACTAGATGCCAATTCAATTTATACGGTTACGGTAGGGGCTGGAGGTGCGGGTAGCACTTCTGCTTCGGTTGCTGGAACAAGTGGCACTGCTTCATCTTTTACCGCAGTTTCCACTTCAGCGGTTGGCGGCGGTGGCGGCGGCTCTGGAAGCACCGCAGGCACTAACGCCGCGCCTCTTACTGGTGGTTCAGGTGGAGGCGGAACAGGTAGCGCCAGTGGTGC
>JBIPOX010000241.1:0-3417 GCA_044378785.1 Novosphingobium sp. | reverse complement strand
GTGGGTCCTCCGGCGGGTCGGCCGCGGCGGTGTCGGCGCGGATCGCGCTGGGGGCGACGGCGACGGATACCGGCGGTTCGATCCGCCAGCCGGCGAGCTTCTGCGGGATCACCGGGATCAAGCCGACCTATGGGCGCTGCTCGCGCTGGGGCATTGTCGCCTTTGCCAGCTCGCTCGATCAGGCCGGGCCAATGGCGCGCGATGTCACCGATTGCGCGATCATGCTCGAGGCCATGGCAGGCTTCGATCCCAAGGATTCGACCAGCCTCGATATGCCTGTGCCGGCATGGGAAGCGGGCCTCTCGCCTGACATGAAGGGCAAGCGCGTCGGCATTCCGCGCGAATATCGCATGGACGGCATGGACGAGGATGTCGCGAACAGCTGGGACGCAGGCATTGCCTGGCTGCGCGATGCGGGTGCCGAGATCGTCGACGTGTCGCTGCCGCACACCAAATATGCACTGCCCGCCTATTACATCGTTGCGCCGGCCGAGGCGTCGTCGAACCTAGCTCGTTATGACGGCGTGCGCTATGGCTTGCGCGAGCTGCCGGACGGGGCAGGCCTGCAGGACATGTATGCCGCTACCCGCGCCGCCGGTTTCGGAGCCGAGGTCAAGCGCCGCATCCTGATCGGCACCTATGTGCTCAGCGCGGGCTTTTACGACGCCTACTACACCCAGGCGCAGAAGGTGCGCACCCTGATCAGCCTCGATTTCAAGGGCGCGTTCGAAAGCTGCGACGTGATCCTGACGCCGACCGCGCCGAGCGCGGCCTTCGCGCTGGGCGAAAAGAGCGCCGATCCGCTCGAGATGTATCTCAACGACGTGTTCTCGGTGCCTGCCTCGCTGGCCGGGCTGCCGGCGATGAGCGTGCCGGCGGGTCTGAACCGCGAGGGTCTGCCGCTCGGCCTGCACCTGATCGGCAACATGTTCGACGAGCAGGGCGTGCTCAACGCAGGGCTGGCGATCGAGCGGGCTGCGGGATTTGCGGGCAGGCCGGAGAGGTGGTGGTAAGATGAGCAGCTATCGCATCCAGGGCGCAACCGGCGAATGGGAGGTCGTGATCGGCCTCGAGGTCCATGCGCAGGTCACCAGCCAGTCCAAGCTGTTTTCCGGGGCGGCGACTGCATTCGGTGCGGAGCCGAACGCGCAGGTGTCGCTGGTCGATGCCGCGATGCCCGGCATGCTGCCCGTGCCCAACCGCGAGTGCATCCGTCAGGCGGTGCGCACCGGCATGGCGATCGAGGCGCAGATTAATCGCTGGAGCCGGTTCGACCGCAAGAACTACTTCTACGCCGACCTGCCGCAGGGCTACCAGATCAGCCAGCTCTATCACCCGCTGGTCGGCGAGGGGCGGATCGAGATTCAGCTCGACGACACCGATCCCGAACACTCGAACAAGACCATCGGCATCGAGCGCATCCATGTCGAGCAGGACGCCGGCAAGCTGATGCACGATCAGCATCCGACGATGAGCTACGTCGACCTCAACCGCTCGGGCGTTGCCCTGATGGAGATCGTCAGCCGCCCTGACATGCGCTCGCCCGCCGAAGCAGGAGCTTACGTCAGAAAGCTGCGCGCGATCCTGCGCTATGTCGGCTCGTGCGACGGCAACATGGAGGAAGGCTCGAGGCGCGCCGACGTCAATGTCAGCGTGCGCCGCCCCGGCGATCCGTTCGGCACCCGGACCGAGACCAAGAACGTCAATTCGGTGCGTTTCGTCATGGCCACGATCGAATACGAGGCGCGCCGTCAGGTCGACGTGATCGAGGGCGGCGGCAGAGTGGTGCAGGAAACCCGGCTGTTCGATCCGGGCACTGGCACCACCCGTTCGATGCGTTCCAAGGAAGACGCGCACGACTATCGCTATTTCCCCGATCCGGACCTGCTGCCGCTGGAGCTGGACGACGAGTTCCTGTCCGAATGCCGCGACAGCTTGCCGGAACTGCCCGATGCCAAGCGTCACCGCTATGAGACCGAGCTGGGCCTCAGCCCCTACAACGCGCAGGTGCTCACCGCCGAGGTCGAGACCGCGCGCTGGTTCGAGCGGCTGCTCGGCGAAGCTGCGAGCGCGCAGGGCAAGCAGCCCGCCGAGGTTGCCAAGCAGGCAGCCAACTGGCTGATTTCCGAGCTGTTCGGCGCGCTCAACAAGCTTGGCAAGGAACTTGGCGAATCGCCAGTAACCCCTCAGAAAGGAGCGGAATTGCTCGCCCTTATCGGCAAGGGGACGATTTCGGGATCGATCGCCAAGCAGGTGCTCGAAAAGATGCTGGAAACCGGCGACGGCGCTGCCGTTATCGTCGAGCGCGAGGGCCTCAAGCAGGAGAGCGACACCGGCGCGATCGAGGCCAAGATCGACGAAGTGCTCGCCGCCAATGCTGACAAGGTCGAGCAGTACAAGGGCGGCAAGGAAGCGCTGTTCGGCTTTTTCGTCGGTCAGACGATGAAGGCGATGCAGGGCAAGGCCAATCCGCAGGTGGTGAACGAACTGCTGAAAGCGAAGCTGGGCTGATTTTCGGCAAATTTGATCCATGCCCTTGTGTTGCACAATGGCAACACTATCTCCTGTCCAACAGGAGGTACATCACCCATGAATCTCGAAAAGTTCACCGACAGGGCCAAGGGTTTCCTGCAAGCCGCGCAGACCGTTGCGATCCGCATGAACCATCAGCGGATAACGCCTGCCCATGTGCTCAAGGCCCTGCTTGAGGACAGCGAAGGCATGGCATCGGGCCTGATCCAGCGCGCGGGCGGCAATCCGCAATTCGCTGCGCAGGAAGTCGACAAGGCGCTGGGCAAGGTCCCTGCCGTCTCGGGCGGCGGCGCGCAGCAGACCCCTGGCCTCGACAACGATGCCGTGCGCGTGCTCGACCAGGCCGAGCAGATCGCCACCAGGTCGGGCGACGCCTATGTGACTGTCGAGCGGCTGTTGCTCGCGCTGACTCTCGCTACGACCACCGATGCCGGGGCGGCGCTCAAGGCTGCCAATCTCGATGCCAATGCGCTCGAGGCGGCGATTGCCGAGCTGCGCGGCGGGCGCAATGCCGACAGCGCCGGGGCCGAGAACACCTATGAGGCGATGAAGAAATTTGCCCGCGATCTCACCGCGGCGGCGCGCGAGGGCAAGCTCGATCCGGTGATCGGGCGCGACGAGGAAATCCGCCGCACCATTCAGATCCTCGCCCGCCGCACCAAGAACAACCCCGTGCTGATCGGCGATCCCGGCGTCGGCAAGACCGCGATTGCCGAGGGACTGGCGCTGCGCATCGCCCATGACGACGTGCCCGACAGCCTCAAGCACCGGCGGCTGATGGCGCTCGACATGGGCAGTCTGATCGCGGGCGCGAAGTATCGCGGCGAATTCGAGGAGCGGCTCAAGTCGGTGCTCGACGAGGTCAAGGGCGCGGCAGGCGAGATC
>JBIPOX010000183.1:0-4242 GCA_044378785.1 Novosphingobium sp. | reverse complement strand
TTTGCCATGGCCAATCCCGATCCGGAAATCACTCCGCCCGATGTCCTCGCCGTCCGCCCTGACGCGATTGTTGCGACCGGCCGTTCTGACTATCCCAACCAGGTCAACAATGTGCTGGGCTTTCCCTTCATCTTTCGCGGCGCGCTCGACGTGCGGGCGACCACGATCAACGAGGAGATGAAGATCGCCGCAGCTCACGCCATTGCCGAGCTGGCGCGCGAGCAGGTGCCCGAAGAGGTCGCCGCTGCCTATGGCCGCCAGCACCAGTTCGGGCCGGACTATATCATTCCCGCGCCGTTCGATCCCCGGCTGATGGAAGTCGTGCCCTCTGCTGTCGCCAAGGCAGCGATCGAATCCGGAGTAGCGCAAAAGCCGGTCGAGGATTTCGATCGCTACCGCCACGAGCTCAAGTCGCGGCTCAACCCCACCACCTCGGTGCTGACCCAGGCCTACGAGGCAGTGAAGGCCAATCCCAAGCGGATGATCTTCGCCGAGGCCGAAAACGAGATCGTGCTGCGTGCCGCCATCCAGTACCGCGATTTCGGCTATGGCGAGCCAGTGCTGGTCGGCCGCACCCAGGAAGTGCTCGACAAGATGGCCGAGCTCGGCGTTGCCGATCCGCACAGCTACGAGATCCAGAATTCGGCCAGTTCGGACCATGTCGATGCGGTTGTCGCCATGCTCTACGAGCGGCTGCAGCGGCGCGGCTTTCTCGAGCGCGACGTGCGGCGCATGGTCAACCAGGATCGCAACGTCTTCGCCTCGGCACTGCTCAAGCTGGGGCATGGCGATGCCATGATCACCGGGCTGACCCGCACCTTCTCGCAGACCATGAAGGAAGTGCGGCACGTGCTCGATCCCAAGCCGGGCTTCCTGCCGTTCGGAACCCACCTGATGGTCGGCAAGAGCCGCACCGTGTTCCTTGCCGACACGACTGTCAACGAGCGCCCGAGCTCGTCCGATCTTGCCGTCATCGCCCGCGAGATGGCAGCTGTCGCCCGGCGTCTCGGCCATGAGCCGCGCGTCGCCTTCCTGAGCTATTCGACCTTCGGCAATCCATCGGGCAAATGGCTGGAGACGATCCGCGACGCGCTCGGCATTCTCGACGCGGCAGGCAATGTCGGCTTCGAATACGAGGGCGAAATGGCCCCCGATGCCGCGCTCAATCCCACGATCATGGCGAACTATCCGTTCTCGCGGCTGTCGGGGCCTGCCAACGTGCTGATCATGCCGGGTCTGCAATCGGCCAACATTTCGGCCAAGCTGCTGCGCGAACTAGGCGGCAACAGCGCGATCGGGCCGATGCTGATCGGCATGGAAAAGCCCGTGCAGATCGCGCCGATGACGGCAATCGCGCCCGACGTGCTCACCCTGGCGGTGCTGGCAGCGGCAGGGATCGCGGGTTAAGCGCTAGCGCTTGCGCCAGCGGAAGTACCACACCTCGTGGCCTTGCGAGCGGGCCTTGGCCTCGTAGCGCGTCTCGGGCCAGCCGCCTGGCCGGGTGAGGAAATCGCGCGGGCCCTGGCAGAGCCATTCGAAATCTCCGGCAAAACGCTGCATGACCATCAGCGCATGGCGCAGATAGACCGGGTGATCGGTGCCGAAGCGGAATTCGCCGCCGCTCCTCAGCTTGCGCGCGATCAGCGCCACTGGCCCGTCGTTGACCATCCGGCGCTTGGCGTGGCGCGCCTTGGGCCAGGGATCGGGATGCAGCAGATAGACGAAGGACAGCGCCCCATCCGGCACCCGCGCCAGCACTTCGAGCGCGTCGCCGTGACGCAGGCGGACATTGCCGAGATGCCCGTCCCTGATGTGCACCAGCGCCTGGGCGACACCGTTGAGGAACGGTTCGGCACCGATGAAGCCATGGTCGGGCAGCATGTCGGCGCGAGCAGCCATGTGCTCGCCGCCGCCGAAGCCGATCTCAAAGTGGAGCGGGCGGTCGCTTCCGAACAGGCGCTCGGCGCTGACCGGCCCTTCGTCCGGCACCGCGATCTGCGGCAGCAAGGTTTCGACCAGCTCCTGCTGACCCTTGCGCAAGGGCTTGCCGACCGAACGGCCGTAGAGCCGGTTCAGGGTGAGGGGATCGCCAGGCTTGTTCGCAGTCATGGCGAGGGCCGATGGCAGCGGCGGGCGCGGCGGTCAATCCGCCACGCCCGCGCTTGCAGGGTTCAGTAGGCGCAGACTTCCTTGACGCGCGCCACGATCGAGGCGGCGTTGGGCATTTGCGCGGCCTCGATCTTCTTGTTGAAGCTGATCGGGATGTAGTCCGCGCCAAACCGGCAGGCAGGCGCTTTCAGCTTGCCGAACAGCTCCTCGTTGATCGTTGCCGCGATTTCCGAGCCGAGGCCGCAGAATTCGGTCGCTGCATGGACGACCAGCGCACGGCCGGTCTTCTTCACTGAATCGAGCACCCGGTGATAGTCGAGCGGCATCAGCGTGCGCAGGTCGATCACTTCGGCATTGATGCCTTCCTCGGCCAGCTTTCCTGCCGCGGCCATGCACTGGTGCAGGGTCCAGCCATAGGTGATGATCGAAATGTCGGTGCCTTCGCGAACCGTCTTGGCCACGCCAAGCGGGATGCGGTAATCGCCGACCGGCACTGCCTGCTTGGGCGCACCGAAGATCAGCGCCATCGATTCCATCACTACCACCGGATCCTCGTCGAAGATCGCCGAGGTGAGGAGGCCCTTGGCGTCGGCGACGCTGGAGGGGTAGGCCACCTTGAGGCCCGGGGTGTGGAGCAGCCAGGCTTCGAGCGACTGGCTGTGCTGCGCGCCAAAGCCGCCGATCCCGCCCGAGGTCAGCACCCGGATCGTCAGCGGCACGTGGGTGGCGCTGCCCGACATGTAGCGCTGCTTGGCGGCGTGGTTGGAAATCTGGTCCATGCACACTGCAGTGAAATCGCTGAACATGATCTCGGCGACAGGGCGCATGCCGACCAGCGCTGCGCCGATGCCGCAGCCGATGATCGCCTGTTCGGCGATCGGGGTCGGACGCACCCGCTCGGCACCCCACTTGGTCTGCAGGCCCGCCGAAGTCTTGAACACGCCGCCCGGCGGATCGCCGATGTCCTCGCCGAGCAGGAACACGCCCGGATCGGCTTCCAGGGCATTGTCCTGCGCGCTGATGATCGCCTCGAACATGCCCATCTCGCGGGTCTCGCCAGTCATCGGCCCTTCGGCCTCGCGCACTGGATAGACGCCGCGGCGCGGGACTACGGTATTGTCGGCATAGACGTCCTCGAACATCACTGCCTCGGTGGTTTCCTCGGCAGCCAGCGCATAGTCGACCGCTTCCTTGACCTCGGCAGCGGCAGCGGCATCGATCGCGGCCAACTCGTCCTCGGTGCAGATGCCTGCCTCGATCAGCAGGGCGCGGGTCTTGGGCACTGGCCAGTTGGCCTTGCCTGCCGCGAGCTCTTCCTTGGTCAGCAGCTCGTTGTCCTGGAAGCCGGCATGGGTGCCCAGCCGCAAGGTCACTGCCTCGACGAAGACCGGGCCATTGCCCGCGCGCACCTGCTCGACTGCCTCGGTCATGCCCTGGTGGAAGGCGACTGGATCGTTGCCGTCAAGCACTACGCCCCGGAAGCCGAGCGCGTCGGCGCGCCCAGCGAAATTCGGGCTGGCGGTATAGTCGGGAATCTTGGTGTATTCGCCGATCTGGTTGTTCTGACATACGAAGATCACCGGCAGCTTCCAGGCCCCGGCCATGTTCATCGCCTCGTGCACCGCGCCGATCGAGGTCGCGCCGTCGCCGAAATTGACCACGGTGACGCGCTTTTCGCCGCGCAGCTTGGCGGCAAGCGCAAGTCCGTTGGCAATCGGCGCGCCCGCACCGACAATCGCGGTGGTCAGCATCGAGCCGCTTTCCGGATCGGAAATATGCGGGGAGCCGCCCTTGCCGCGGTTGACGCCCGCCGAACGGCCCAGCGCCTCGGCGAACAGGCCCTTGAGCGCAACGCCCTTGGCCACCTGATCGTGGATGCCGCGATAGATCGTGACCATGTAGTCATTGTTGTCGGTCATCGTCGAGATCGTGGCGGGAATGCACTCCTGCCCGGTGTGTGGCCAGTAGCTGAACTGGAACTTGCCGTTCTGCTGGTTCGCCTTGATCGCCTTGTCGACCTCGTGGATGCGCGACATCTGGACGTAGATCGTCTTTAGGGTCTCAGGGTCGATCCCCAGGTTGGGCTTCACCAGTGTGTCGGACATGTTGCTGCTCTCCCGTTGCGCCGACTCG